>DASQNL010000196.1:0-9768 GCA_035644995.1 Pyrinomonadaceae bacterium
ATTCTGATCACGACGCAGACGCTCGCCATGCTGCTCGCCTTCGCGCTCGCCCTCCTGACGCTGACGGGGACGGTCGCCGTCTGGCACGTCTACGTGCTCGCCGCCTTGCTCGGCGTCGTCAACGCCTTCGACATTCCCTCGCGGCAGGCGTTCGTCGCAGACCTCGTCGGCCGGGAAGACCTCGTCAACGCCATCGTGCTCAACTCTTCGATGATCAACGGGGCGCGCCTCGTCGGCCCGGCGATGGCCGGTCTGCTCGTCGCCGGGATCGGCGAGGGCTGGTGCTTCTTCGTCAATGGCCTGAGCTACGTCGCCGTCATCGCGGGACTTGCGCGGATGCGCGTCGAGCGGCGGGAGACGGCGGCCGCGGAGCGACGTTCGCCCATGCGGCGCGTCGTCGAGGGCTTCAGCTTCGTCGGGCGCACGGGGCCGATCCGCGCCCTGATCATCCTGCTCGGCCTCGTGAGTTTGTTCGGCATGCCTTACACGGTGCTGATGCCGGTCTTCGCCGACCGCATCCTGCACGTCGGCGCGGGCGGCCTCGGCATGCTCCTGGGGGCGGCGGGCGTGGGCGCGCTCGCGGCGGCCTTGTTGCTCTTGAGGCGGCGCGGGGTGCGCGGGATGGGGCGTCTGGTGGCCTTGTCGTCGGCGGGGTTCGGCGGGAGCCTGGTGTTGTTTTCGCAGTTGCGGGATTTTCGGCTGGCCGTGGCGGCGCTGGTCGTCGTCGGCTTCTCGATGATCATCCAGATCGCTTCCTCGAATACGCTCGTGCAGGCGATGGTTCCAGACGCGCTGCGCGGGCGCGTGATGGCCGTCTACTCGATGATGTTTCTCGGCATGGCTCCCGTGGGCGCGCTGCTGGCGGGCTGGCTCGCCGAGCGCGTGGGCGCGGCCAACACCGTCGCGCTCGGCGGCGCGGGCTGCATCCTGAGCGCGTTGATTTTCAGCCTGCGCCTGCCCGCGCTTAGGCGCGAGGCGCGGAAGCTGCTCGTCGCACGAGAGGGCGGCGCAGTTGCGCAACCCGGTCGCTGACGGCATGATGAGGCACAGCAGAAAAGATAAAAATTGATGCAGTCAACCGGCGGGCGGTAGGCTGAACGAAACGAAAGGCGGAGGGCGAATGAAGCAACAAGGGTTCCTCGTGCGGGCGGGCGAGCGGGTACGACTGAAGAATTACGATCCGGCGTTCACCGGAAAGTTTAAGGGTGAGGCGGAGGCGGAAACCAAGATTCGCGAGGACTGCGAGAGCCTCGCGCAGTATCAAGACAAACTCATGGCCGAGGAGCGGCAATCGCTCCTGCTCATCTTTCAGGCCATGGACGGCGCGGGCAAAGACGGCACGATCAAGCACGTCATGTCGAGCATCGACCCGCAGGGCTGCGTGGTGATGCTCAGCGAGAAGCCGGGCGCGACGGAACTCAAGCACGATTACCTCTGGCGTTTCGTCAGGTATCTGCCCAAGCGCGGGCAGATCGGCATCTTCAACCGCTCCTACTATGAGGAAGTGCTCTCGACGCGCATTCACCCCGAACGGCTCGAAGACCAGCAGTTGCCGCCGCGCATCCGCGACGCGCGCAATATCTGGCGGCAACGCTTCGCGCAGATCAACAACTTCGAGCAATACCTGACGGAGAACGGCGTGCACGTCATGAAATTCTTCCTCCACCTCTCGAAAGAGAAGCAGCGCGAGCGTCTCATGGAACGCCTCGAAGTGACGGAGAAGAAATGGAAGTTTTCGATGAACGACATAGCGGAGCGCGCCCGTTGGGACGAGTACATGAGCGCGTTCGAGGACGCCTTGACGCAGACGAGCAAAAGAGACGCGCCGTGGTACATCGTCCCCGCCGATCATCGCTGGTTCAGCGCGCTCACCGTCGCCGAACTCGTGCTCGCCAAGTTAAAATCTCTCAAACTGCGCTACCCGCCCGTGAGCAGCGACGGTAAAAAGGAGATGGAGAAGGCGCGTAAGTTGCTCGCGCGCGAGGGCGAGTGAAGTTGACGGCCGTGAAGGGCGCGGCTGCCGCAAATGGATGGCAATACCGTTTGAGAAAAATCTCAGGGAGGACAAAGGCAGATGGCGAATAAGAGTCGAGGGAAGGTGAATCAACCGCCGACGGGCGAGGGCAAAAAGCAGAGCGCGGAACGGGGCGCGGAAAACAAACTCGGCAAGCGCTCGGAAGCGGCACAGGCGCAGCACGACCGGCCAGACCTGAATCTGGGGACGGATGCGGACGAAGCGGCAGCCACCCCCAAATCGGGCGCGGGCAACCCGAAGCGGCCGAAAGCCGGACGCTGAGAGTTGAACTTCGACGCGAAGCGGAAAGGCCGGCGGCAACGCGAAGTCGGCGGCGGCGAGGCGAGAGCCGCGCGAATTATTCAGGGCGCGCATCGGACGGGGCGGCGAGCATCGCGCGCGCCCGCTCCAACACTTTGCGCTCGCCCGCGAAGGCCAGCTTCGTGCGCGCCTCGTCTATCTCGAACCAGCGCGCTTCGTTGACTTCCGCGTCGTGATCGCCCACGTCGCCGGACAGGTAGCGCAGCAGGTAGAAATGGACGAACTTATGGAAGCGCACGCGGCCGCCCCGGTTCGTTGCGTAGTACCAGTATTCGATCTTGTCCACGGGGGCGACGAGTTCGGTCTCGATGCCGGTCTCTTCGCGCGCCTCGCGGATGGCCGCCGCCTCGGTCGCTTCGCCCGCGTCAACCAGACCTTTGGGCAACTGCCAGCGATTTTCGTCGCCGACCGAAATCAGAGCCACTTCGACGCGCGCGTCGCCGCGTTGGCGATAGACCACGCCGCCCGCGGAAATTTGTGTCTTGGTCGGGATCACGCTCATGACGGGAGATTATAGACGCACGCGCGCGGCAACGCCGCCCCGGCCGCCACCATAGTACGCAACGGTACAGACGCGCCCCCCGGCGCGCAATAAACTCGCCGCGTTCCCCTAAAGAAGCTGTTTGAAAAGTAACGTTGCTGTTGTCCCGAAGGGACAATTGATCATAGCCCGGCACTTGAGTGCCGGGAATGAGTTGAAGAATAATGAGTGAGTCCCGGAGGGACGATTGAATGTACATCACGATTCAATCGTCCCTCCGGGACTCAAGTATAAAGACACATCAACTCTCCCCGGCCATCAATGGCCGGGCTATTATCAATCGTCCCTGACGGGACTTTCCAAACAGCTTCTAAGTAGCATTTTGTATAAGTAAGATTTTGTAGCGGCGGAGGCGAGCGGGCGTCGGAGTTTTAAGCAAGCGCGCGCGCGCCGATTTATTGGTTTCCATCTACGCGAGGAAGGACGAGAGACGATGACTAACAACAGCAGGAACGACGAAGCGGACAGGGTCGCGGGCGGGACGGGCGTGACGGAGGCGGGCAACGGCGAGAACGACGACATCATGCCCGGCGAAATCGGCGGCGCGCGGGTTTACCTCCCGTCCGACGGGCGCGCGGCGACGGAAGGCACGCCCGCGACCGCCGCCGCCAATACCACGGGTGCGGCCGGCGAGATGGATTTCACGGGTGCGCCCGCCGGAACGAGCGGCGCGGGCGACGCGGGCAGCGGCAGCGGTGGGGGTTCTCCGGTCGGCGGCGGCACGGGCGGCGGTTCGATGTCTACCGGCGGGATGGGGAAGGATGAAGGATGAGGGCGGCGGGAGGGGATGAGGGATGAATAAGAATGCCGCTCGACGCAAATAAGCGGTTTTGATGTTTCATCTCTCATCCCTTCCCATTCATACTTCTCCCTGCTATTCCTCTCATCTCGCATCCTTCAGTTTCATTTCTCATTCCTTTGTTTCACCCTTCGTTTCATCCTTCTCCTTGATCGGGGTTTTACGGCCGTAGCGATGCGCGCCGGGCGTGCCCTCGGCGGCGGCCGCGTTCTCGATCTCGGCGTTGACGCCGCCGCCGATGAGGATCGCGCAGCCCGTCAGGTAGAACCAGAGCATGAGGATGATGACCGCGCCGAGCGAGCCGTAGGTCACGCTGTAGTTGTCGAAGTAGCGCAGGTAGAGGCGGAAGATGAAGGAGACGAGCAGCCAGAGCGCGACGCCCACCAGCGACCCCGGCGTGATCCAGTACCACTTCTGATGGTGCAGGTCGGGCGCGTAGTAATAGATCAGCGCGAAGGCCAGCAGCACGAAGGCCAGCACTATCGGCCACTGCAAGATCGCCCACGCCAGCGTGAACGCGTCGGTGTATCCGAAACGGTTAGCCAGCGCGTCGCCGATCTCGCCGCCGTAGAGCACGAGCATCAATGCCGTGATGGTCAGGACGGCGATCACGATGGTGAGACCGATTGAAGTCAGGCGCACGCGCCACCACGGGCGTTTCTCTTTGACCCCGTAGGCGGAGTTCAGCGTGTCGCTGATCGCGCCCATGCCGTAGGAGGCAGCCCACACGGCGGTCAGCAAGCCGAAGGTGAGTTTGCCGCCGCCCGTATTCTGTGCGATCTCGTCCACGGTGGTGCGGATGAGCGTGGAGGCCGAACGGGGGACGACCGTGGAGAGATAGCGGAGCATGTTGCCGCGCAGTTCCGTGCCCGCTTCGGCGAAATATCCGAGCATGGCGATGAGGAAGAGGAGCAGCGGAAAGAGCGCGAGCAGAAAATAATAGGACAAGGCTGCCGCGCGCGTCAGCAAGTCGCCGTCGTAGATTTCACACCAGACGCGCCGCCCCAACTCTCTCCACGTCAACCCGCCCCGTTCCCAGACCGATACCATGCCCCTGTGACCTCCTGCCCCGCATTATTCGTCGTGTAACAATAGCAAAAAACTCGCGCCGTGCGTTTGAAGACGGCGGGAAAAATTCTCGATGCCGGGAAAATTTAAGGGGCGTCGGATTGGCGCAAACCCGTCGCCCTCCCGGTCTTCACGCATCTCACGGGGGCTTGAGACCCAAAGGGCGAGGCATCATCCGTGCCTCGCGCGCGATGCGTGTGCGCTCTCGAACCGTGCGCCGAAACGATGTTCCCGGTGCGAAACATGCCCGCCACGCGCGCCTCGAACTTTCCCCTTTTGCGCCGTCGCCGAAAGCGCACGCCTGAGAGCCTTTCGCGCCCGCGCGGCGGAAGCGAAGGCCACTCGAAAACCCCTTCAAGCATCTAATTTTCGCAAAGAAAATAGAGTGATAACAATCATCGAGAGGCGACAAAGAATTATGAGAACGTTCAAAAACAGGTTGGCCGCGGGCGCGCTGTTCGTCGTGCTGGCGGCGGCTTCGGGGGCGACCGTCGCGGCGTCTCCGCGCGTGGAAACCGATCAGGCTTTCAACCGGCAGGAAGTCTCGAAGCGCATCCGCAAGGAACTCGTGACGCTGCCTTACTACGGCGTGTTCGATAATCTTGCCTACAGTGTCGAGGGCGACACCGTGACGCTCTACGGGCAGGTGGTGCGCCCCTCGACGCGTTCGGACGCGGCGCGCCGCGTGGCGAAAATCAAGGGCGTGGAGCGCGTCGTCAACAACATCGAGGTGCTGCCGCTCTCCGGCTTCGATGACCGGATTCGCGTCGAGGCGTATCGCGCCATCTTCAACGCGGGCGGTCTGTATCGTTACGCGATGGGGGCGAACCCGTCCGTGCACATCGTGGTCAACCGCGGACACGTGACGCTGGAAGGCGTCGTCGCTAACCGGATGGACAAGCAACTCGCCGAGTTCGCCGCGCGCGGCATCCCCGGCGTCTTCTCCGTGACGAACAACCTCATCGCCGAGCGCGACGGGCGCAGAGCCAGATAAACGCGGCGGCTTTTTACCGGCCGCGACGCGAACGACTTAAAGAGCCGGAGGGCACGCTGCGCCCCCGGCTCTTTTATCTTGAACCCGGTTCCCGGCGTCGGACGAGGCCGCCCCGCTCGCGCCGTTGCCTAACGCTTCAACTGCTCCAGAAACTTTTGCCGAAACTTGGCGACCTTCGGCGCGATAACGGCGCGACAGTAGGGCTGGCTCGCGTTGTTCAGGTAATACTCCTGATGATAATCCTCGGCGGGATAGAAAACATCGAAGGGTACGATCTCCGTGACGATGGGCGCGTCCCAGACGCGCGCCGCGTCGAGCGTGATGACGACTTCGGTGGCCTCATCCCGCTGCGCGGGCGAATGGTAGAAGATGGCGGAACGATACTGCGTGCCCACGTCGCCGCCTTGCCGGTTGAGCGTCGTCGGGTCGTGGATGGTGAAGAAGACTTCCAGCAGTTCCCTGTAAGAGACGGCCTGCGGGTCGAAAGTGATCTGCACCACCTCGGCGTGTCCGGTCGTCCCGTCGCAGACGGCGCGGTAGGTTGGATTCTCGACGTGCCCGCCCGCATAGCCGGAGACCACGCGCTCGACGCCGCGCAAATCCGCAAACACCGCTTCCAGACACCAAAAGCAGCCGCCCGCGAGCGTCGCAATGTCCTCTGTGTGATTCGTCATCATGCTCCTTAGATAATATCGAAGATGAGGACATGATAGGTTATTTCGAGTGGCGAAGTCTTCACGCGGGCGCGCTCGCTCAGGCCGCCGTCGAAGCGTGGCGGAAAAACTGTTTCGGGCGCAAGCGACGGCGAGGCCGCGTCGAGATTCGGCGGGCGGCGGTTAGCCCCGGCGATTCATGTTTGTGTATAGTAAGTGAGACAAGCGGATTATATATACAGAAGGTAAATTTTTTTGCTCAAAGAACCAACAGCCACTCTCGCACTCGAACAGCCGCTCTCCCTGCTGTCGCGCATTCAATGGATTCAAAGTTTTCTCGTCCTCGGTCTACACGCCTGCGGGCTGCTCTGCCTGTGGTTCGCGCCGCGCGCGATTGACCTCGCCCTCTTCTTCGGCCTGTATCTCGCCACCACCTTCGCCATCGGCATCGGCTATCACCGGCTGCTCGCGCATCGCGGCTTCGTCGCGCCGCGGTGGCTGCGCCGCCTGCTCATCTGGACGGGCGCGGCGGCCTTGCAGGGCGGCCCCGCGCGCTGGACGCGCATTCACCGGCGTCATCACCAGATGACCGATAAGCCGGGCGACCCGCATTCGCCGCTCAAGGGCTTCTTTCACGCGCACATGGGTTGGATCATGTGCGTGGACGCGGAAGAGGGAAGCGACTACCGCGAGCTGGTGCCGGACGTGTCCGGCACAGACCCCTGGGTGCGCGTGCTAGACCGCGGCGTGCTGTTCACGTTGCCGTGGTTTCTGACCGCGCTCTTTTGTTACGCGGTCGCCGGGTGGCGCGGCGTGCTCTGGGGCACGGTGTTGCGAACGCTCGCCCTCTGGCATTTTACGTGGTGCATCAACAGCGTCTGTCACGTCTGGGGCACGCGCCCAAACGCGACGCGCGACGAAAGCCGTAACGTGTGGTGGCTCGGCCTGCTCACGCTCGGCGAAGGCTGGCACAACAATCATCACGCCCGCCCCGCCGCCGCCATGCACGGCTGGCGTTGGTATCAAGTGGATTTTTCCGGTTACGTGATCCGCTTGCTGGCGCGCCTGCGGATCATCTCGAATGTCGTCCGCCCGCCGCGCCTCGGCGCGTAGCGCGCACCGGCAAGAGGCGGATTTAAAACGCGATGACGCTCGCGCCCGCCGCACGAAACTCTCATCCGTTCGTCCGCGTCCCGACGCTTTCTCGCTTGCGCCCGCCGCGTTTAAACCGGCGGGCGTCGCCGCGAGATGGCGACTTTAATCGCTCGTCCCGCCTTGGCCGCCATTCCCCGGCGCGCCTGCGCTCCCGGCGCGTGCGGCCTTGACTAGACCGGCCGATTCGCATAGCATGCGCGCTGCATTTCGACGAGCAGCGACGGCTGCGCTATCACCCCGCACGCGAAACCGGAAAAGTCTTGGCCGCCTTACCTCCGTTTCGTAATCTGAAATTCCCCGTCCTGGTAGGCCTCTGAGCCGAGCGATAACACACCCCTTTGAAGGAGAAACCCCCTTATGTCTTATCCCCCCTTCGTAACGAATCCACTTTCCAAACTTAAATACAACTCAACCTTCGCCGCCGCGCGCCGTTCCCGCCTGAACGCGGCGACAGCGGGCGCAACAACGGCGCGGCGCGCGGGGGCGTTGCTCGCCCTCTTCGCCATCATCACCGCCGCCGTCGGCTACGCCGGCTTATCCCCGGTAGCGGCGGCGGCGGCCGCGTCGCCCGCCGACAAGGCAAGCGCGACCGTCAGCCTGCAACCCGTCGCGTTATGGCCGGAGGCCAACTCCGGCGCGCGCGCGTGGCTCATCGCGCCCGCCTGGTTCCAACTGTTTCCGGTCGATACCCTGAACACTTACGCCGCCGACTGCGCCACCCCGAAGAGAGACTTCGATCTCGGCGAGACGGTCTGCGCGCGCACCAGTATCCCGTCCAGTTTCTTCTTCTTCCATCGCCTGACCTGGATCGACCCCAACAACCATGTTCTCGACACGGCCTCCTTCAACGCCAGCGAGCAGACCAACGTGTTCACGCTCCCCGGCACGCCGACATCGTTCATCGACGGCAACACTGTGGACAATCGCGGAACGTGGCGGGTTGACTTGCGGACGGCCGACGGCTCGCGTAGCGCGACCGTCTCCTTCGACGTGCATGAACCGGCCAACCCGCGCGCCGATCTCCAAATCGCGGTGGGCGGCGGCGATAGAGTCGTCGATTCCGGCGCGACGGTGACGGTCAAGGTGTCCGTCTACAATGCCGGGCCTGACGCCGCGACGGACGTTCAAGTCTCCGCGCTCTCCATATCCGGCCTGTCGCTTCAAAGTTTCAGCGCGGCGGTGGGCGGCGACTGCGGCGCGGGCGGCGCGTGCGCGCTCGCAACTCTGCCGCGCGGCGCACATGCCTTATTCTTCGCCACTTACAGCGTGACGGCGAGAGGCGGCGCGGAGGCCACAGCGGAGGCTACGGTCGCGGCCGACACGCAAGACCCGCGTCCGCGCAGCAACTCCGATACGGTCGCTTTCACCGTCTCGCAAACTTCGGGCGAAACTCAGACCTGCACGCTCACGCCCCCGCCGCCGATCAGCGTCAACGGCTCCGAGATTCCCGACCCCAACGACCCTTCGGAAACCTTGTACGGCGCGTTCGTCACCTACGCGGTGGATGCCGAGGGCGATTCCTGCTCGCCCGTGCAATGCGACGTGCCTTCGGGTTCGCTCTTTCCGGCCGGCACGACCCTCGTCACCTGCACGGCCGCCTCGGGCGATTCCGCCACTTTCCCGGTGACGGTCAGCGATACGCGCGCCTTCACGATTAATCTCATCGGCGCGAACCCGTTGCGGGTTGATTGCAACACCACCCCGCCGTTCGCCGACCCCGGCGCGACGACCAACCGCGTGGGCGTCACCCCCACGGCGGTCAGCACGGTAGACCCGAACACGCCCGGCGCCTACACCATCACCTACACGGCGACGGATGGCGCGAACACCGTCACCGCCACCCGCTCCGTCAACGTCGTAGACGACTCGCCGCCGACCGTCACGCTGAGCGGCGACAATCCGCGGACGGATGAAGTCGAAACCCAGGAAATGACCATCGAGTGCCACACCGGGTTCACCGATCCGGGAGCGACCGCCAACGATGCCTGCAAGGGCGACCTCACCTCTCAGATTCAGGTCTCCGGCACGGTTGACCCGAACACGGTCGGCTCGTACACGATCACCTACACGGCCGCCGACGACCACGGCACGCCCGGTGACGCTTCCGATGATCTCGTCGGGTCGGTCACGCGCACGATCCACGTCGTGGACACGACCGCCCCGACCATCACGCTGACCGGCGGGAACGTCTTAACGGCCGAATGCCACGGCGCGTTTACCGAC
>DASQNL010000197.1:0-9624 GCA_035644995.1 Pyrinomonadaceae bacterium
ACCATCAATATGAAGATCGTGCTCTCCACCTTCGGTTCCTTCGGCGACATACACCCTTACGTCGCGGTCGCGCTTGAGTTGAAAGCGCGCGGGCATCATCCGGTCATCGCCACGTCGGAAATTTACCGCGAGAAAACCGGCGCGCTCGACCTGGAATTTCATCCGGTGCGCCCCGACGTGCCCTCTTACGACGAGCCGGAAGAGATCAGTCGGCTGCTCGAAACCTTGATGAACGCGCGCACGGGAACGGAGGAGGTGTTCAATACCATGATTATCCCTCACCTGCGCGACATCTACGATGATTTGAACGCGGCCGCGCGCGGGGCTGATCTGTTGGTGACACACCCGCTCTCGATTCCCGCGCCGCTCATCGTGGAGAAAACGGGCATCGCGTGGGCGTCGAGCGTGCTCGCCCCGATCTCGCTGTTCTCCGTCCACGATCCATCCGTCCCGCCGCAGTGGCCTGCGCTGTATCACTTGTTGAAACTGCACCCGCTCGTCGGGCGCGCGCTGACCGCGCTGGCGAAAAGGAAACTCGGTTCGCTGGCCGACGCCGTCGGACGTTTGCGCGCCGGGGTGGGCTTGCCGCCGGGAGGCCACCCGCTTTTCGAGGCGCAGCATTCGCCGTCGCTCGTTCTCGCGCTGTTCTCGCGCGTGCTGGCCGAACCGCAGCCGGACTGGCCGTCCAACACGCGGCTCACCGGCTTTCCCTTCTATGACCGGCGCGACCGCGCGGGCGATGCCGACGCGGGCGGCGGCGGCCGTGGTCTCTCACCCGAACTCGAAAACTTCCTCGCCGCCGGAGAGCCGCCCATCATCTTCACGCTCGGCTCGTCGGCCATCTGGGTGGCGAAAGATTTCTATCGCGAGTCGGTCGCCGCCGCGCGCGCCCTCGGCCGCCGCGCGCTCTTGCTCATCGGACACGAGCGCAATCGTTTGCCCGAACCTCTGCCCGCGGGCGTCGCCGCCTTCGAGTACGCGCCTTACGGCGAAGTGTTGCCGCGCGCCTGCGCGGTCGTGCATCAGGGCGGCGTCGGCACGACGGGGCAGGCTCTCCGCGCCGGACGCCCCGCCCTCGTCGTGCCATTCAGCCACGATCAGTTCGACAACGGCGCGCGGGTGGCGCGTCTGGGGTGCGGGCGCACGCTCCCGCGCGGGCGATACCGTGCCGCGAGCGCGACGCGCGAATTGCGTGCTATCTTGAGCGACGAAAATTATAAGATTAACGCGCTCGAAGTCGGTCGCCGCGTGCAGGCCGAAAACGGTGCGGCCGCCGCCTGCGATGCGATTGAAGAAACGTTCGGGCGCAAATGACGGCCGACGGGCGGACGGGCTAATATCTCCGGTCAGCCGACAATTGATGCGATGAAAGGTGCGCGACGGGGCGGGAGCGTTTCACCCTTCCGGCGTCCGGGAGATTGCCGCCTGTCGCTTGGGTATCGTCGCGTGTCACACTGCAACATATGCTCTTAGTCATCGACGTAGGAAACACGAATACTTCGCTCGGCGTCTACGACGGCGAACGGCTCGTCACGCACTGGCGTCTGACGACCGAGCGCGGGCGCACGGTGGACGAGTACGGCGTGCTCTCGCGCAACCTGTTCGCGCTGGCGGGGCTGGATTTCAAAGCGATCAACGCGGTCGCCGCCGCCTCCGTCGTGCCGCAGTTGAACTTCACGGTCAAGCGCATGGCGGAGGAATACTTTCATCTCTCGCCGCTCTTTATAGACCATACGACCGCGACCGGCATGGAGATTCTCTACCAGCCGCCCTCGGACGTGGGCGCGGACAGGATCGTGGACGCCGTCGCCGCGCGCCACAAGTACGGCGCGCCGGTCATCGTCGTGGACTTCGGCACGGCGACCACCTTCAACGCCGTCAATCCGGCCGGGCAATATCTCGGCGGTGTCATGACGCCCGGCATTCAAATCTCCTCCGACGCGCTGTTTGCCCGCGCCGCGCGCCTGCCCCGCGTCGAGATCAAACGGCCGCAGGCCGTCATCGGCTCGACGACGAACGGCGCAATCCAATCGGGTCTGTATTACGGCTATGTCGGCCTCGTTGACGGCATCCTCCGGCGCATGCGCGAGGAACTGGGCGGGGACGTGCGCGTCGTCGCCACCGGCGGCCTCGCCCCGCTCATCGCCACCGGCTCCGAACTCATCGAAACCGTGGACGACACGCTCACGCTCGAAGGGCTGAGATTGATTTACGAAAAGAGCTGTTAGTAGTCAGTTGTCAGTAGTCAGTTGTCAGTTGCATGTGTCTCTCACACAAGTTGCTAAAGACGGTCTTGAACAACTGACCACGGACAACTGACCACGGACAACTGACAAAGAACAACTGACAACTGACAACCGACATTGAATTACTTTAACTACTTTACCGAGATCGAAGATGCGTTTAGTCGGCGCAGGGGAAAACACCTGTTTGTCAGCCCGCTGGATTGGTCTCTGATGGAGACTTGGAAAGACAGGGGCATTCCCTTGCATATCGTGCTGCGCGGCGTCGAGCAGTCGTTCGATTCCTACGAGGCGAAGCCGCGAAGGCGCAGCGTGAAGTCGCTCTTTTATTGTCAGGAAGAGGTCGAGGCGCAGTATGCCGAATGGCTCGAATCGCAGTTGGGCGCGACTCAGGCAGGAGCAGGGGCGGCGGCGACGGGAGAAACCCCGGCAGAGGATGTTGTGCCCACCGCGACGGGAAACGGCGCGCTGCCGTTTCCGCGCGAAGTGATCGCGGGGCATCTGGCGGAGGCGCGCGCGCGGGTGGAGCGCGCCGGAGCGGAGCAGTCAAAGCGCGACGGCGCGGGCGAATTGAGCGAAGCCCTCGCCCGCGCCGCCGTGCGCTTGTCCGATCTGGAAAAGGATTTCGCCGCCGCCGCCCGCCCCGACGCCGAGCAACTCGAAGGCGCGCTGAACGATCTGGACAACCTGCTGGATCGCGCCGTGCGCGCCGCGCTGCCGCCCGCGCGCCTCGAAGCGCGCCGCGCCGAGGCCGCCGCGCAACTCGAACCCTATCGCAAGCGCATGGAGCGCGCCACCTATGAGCAGACGCTCGACAGCCTGCTGGCAAAGCTCCTGCGCGAAGATTGCAACCTGCCCCGGCTCAGTTTGTTCTATCTCTGAGCCGGGCTCCCGGAACCGGGCAACGCCGGATAAATATTTTCTTGTGAAAAGGAAACACCACAGGCCGCGCCGCGAGTCGCCGCCGTCGTCGGCGACGGGGAAGTTGAGCGCGGGCGCGCTGGTCGAAGTCGAGATCGAGCGCATCGTGCCGGGCGGCGCGGGACTCGGTCACGCCGACGGCCACACGTTCTTCGTTCAGCTTGCCGCGCCCGGCGACCGCGTGCGCGCGCGCGTCGAACGCGTGCGCGGCAAAGTTGCGTTCGCGTCCGTCGCGGAGATCATCACGCCGTCGCCCGCGCGCGTCGAACCGCCCTGCCCCTACTTCGGCCGCTGCGGCGGCTGCGACTTCCAGCAGTTGAACTACGAGGCGCAACTGCAAACCAAGGTCGAGATCATCCGCGATTGCCTGCGGCGCATCGCTCGCATCGAACCGCCCGCCGACATTCCCATCACGCCCTCGCCTGCCGTCTGGCATTACCGCTCGCGCGCCCGCTGGCAACACGACCCCGTGCGCCAATTCCTCGGCTATTACGAACTCGCCTCGCACCGCGTCTGCGACGTGGCCGAGTGCCCCGTCGTGCTGCCCGAAGTGCAGGCCAAGCTCTCGCACCTGCGCGCCACGCTCGCCGCCGGTGAATTTGACGAGACCGAGGAGTTTCAAGCCGTCGCGGGCGACGACGGCGTCTCGCTCCTGCCGCCGCTCGCCGCGGACGACGCGCGCGAACGCTTCCGCACCCTCGCGGGCGAGCGTTATCGCTTCGACGCCGATTGCTTCTTCCAGATCAACCACGCGCTCCTCGAACCGCTCCTCGCCGAAGCCCTCAAGGACGCATCGGGCGAACATGCCCTTGACCTCTACTGCGGCGTCGGTCTCTTCACGCTCCCGCTCGCGCGCCGCTTCGCACGCGTCACCGCCGTCGAAGGCAACGCGGCCGCCACCCGCTTCGCCCGCCTCAACCTCGCCGACGCCGGACTCTCGAACGCCTCCGTTCACACCGCGCGCGTCGGCGACTGGCTCGCCGCGCACGCACACACGCTCGCGCCCGTCGATTTTCTCCTCCTCGACCCGCCCCGCGCGGGCGCGGAACCCGAAGCCCTCGCAGGCCTCCTCGCCCTCCGGCCGCGCCGCATCGCTTACGTCTCCTGCGACCCGGCCACCCTCGCCCGCGACCTCCGCGTCCTCTTCGACGCGAACTTCACCCTCGGCTCCGTCAGGGCTTTTGATCTGTTCCCGCAAACACACCACGTCGAAACAATCGTGCATCTCACGGCGAATGTTCCGCAAACGGGAGCGCAAGAGAAGGCACGATAAGACGCCGGCGGGCGGCTGAAAGTCGTTGAAAATATTTGTTGCCGGAGTAAACTGGCGACTCATCTCGTCGCCGCAGCGGGCGTCGCCTCGGAGCGCATGTCGGCGGAAAGTTTCGGGAGAGAGAACGCGGGATGGTGAGAGCGATAGGATCAGGGGCATCGCGGTGCGGGTTCGGATCGGAAATCTTCGGGTGCCCCGGTAGAGAACAGAGGCTGAAACAGGTAGAGAACAGAGGCTGAAACAACTTGCCGGACACGACGACGGTTTCTCACAGGCCGTCTTTCAATCCTCACCCGCTCGCGCTGCTGGCGGCCTCATTCGCCGCCGGAATACTGCTCGCGCGCCTGATCTCGCCGCCGCTTTTCACCTCCCTGTTTGCGAGCGCACTCACGACGCTGCTCGCGCTCGCCGCGTTCAAGCGAAGACGACTCTGGCTTGCGACCGTGAGCGGCATGCTGGCGTTCGTGTCGGTTGGCGCGGCGTTGGCGGGAGCCGAAGGGCGCGGCATCGGAGATAGTCGTGTGCGGCGTCTGTACGAAGAGGGGCGCATCGTCTCAGGCGACCCGGTGGAGATCACCGGACTCATCGAACGCGCGCCGGAGTTTGCGCCGGACGGCTTTTATCTCACGCTCGGCGTGGAGCGTCTGCGCACGCGCGGGGCGGAGCAGGCGGCCGGCGGCGCGGTGGAATTGTTCGCGCCCGTGCGCGATGCGGGCGCGCGGGGCGGGTACGAGGAGTTGGAGTTGCGACGCGGGGCGCGTGTGCGCGTGCTCGTCGCGCTCGAACGCGCCGAGGAGTTTCGCAATCCGGGCGGCAGTTCGTTGACGGAATTTTTGGAACGGCGCGGCGTTGATGCGAGGGGCGCGATCAAGAGTCCCTTGCTCGTGGAAAGACTCGGAGACGAGCGCGTCGCCTTGCCGCTCGTGTGGCTGGAGACATGGCGCGAGCAGGTGCGAGTGCGCCTGGCGAGACTTTTTTCGGCGGAGACGGCGGGCGTGCTGCAAGCCGCGCTGTTGGGGAACCGGCACGGGTTGTCGCGCGCGAGCGCGGAGCGTTTTCGCGTGGGCGGCACGTTTCACGTGCTCGTGATCAGCGGCCTCCATATCAGTTTCATCGGCGGCCTCGCGCTGCTCCTGATGCGGCGCGCGACGGGGCGACGCGCCGTGCAGTTCGTCGTGCCGTGCGTCGTGCTGTGGCTGTATACGTTGGCGGTGGGCGCGGAATCGTCGGTGGTGCGCGCGGCGTTGATGTTTACGGTGGTCGCGCTGGCGCCCGTCGTCGGGCGGCGCGGGGCGACTCTGAACGCGCTCGGCGGCGCGGCGTTAGCGTTGCTCGCGTATCGCCCGGCGGAACTTTTCGACCCGTCGTTTCAACTCACGTTTCTCTCAGTGCTCGGCATCGTCGCGCTCGGCTGGCCGCTCATCGAACGCTTGCGCGCGGTCGGCAGTTGGCATCCGACGCGCGCCGCGCCGCGCCCGCCCGCGTGCCCGCGCTGGTTTCGTGTGCTCGGCGAAACCCTGTTCTGGAACGAGCGCGCGTGGCGGCGCGAGTTGGAGCGCAACGTCTACAGCTATCGCCTCTTCAAGACGGGCGCGGGCGTCAAGTTGGCGCGTTGGCGCATGCAGGCGTTGGCGCGCTACGCCTTCGGCGCGATGGTTGTCTCCGCGAGCGTGCAACTGCTGCTGCTGCCGTTGTTCGTCGTCTACTTTCATCGCGTGTCGCTCGCGTCGGTGTGGTTGAACATCTTCGTCGGCGGGTTGATGGCCGCATCGTCGCTCGGCGCACTGGCGGCGTTGGTCATTGCGCCGTTCAGCGCGAGCGCGGCGTGGCCGCTCGTCTGGCTGGTGGAGCGGATGAACTGGCTGATGACGCACAGCGTTGACCCGTTCGCGCGCATGGGCGTGGCTTCGTTCAGGCTGCCGGAATACACGGGGCGCGCCGCCGCGATCTATGTTTTGTATTACGTGCCGCTCGCCGTCTTGCTCTTTAGTCTCGCGCGCTGGCGTCCTGTACGAGCGGAGGCGGCTGCGCCCGAAGCGGACGGGCGCGCACGACGACGATGGCGACGGGCGCGCCGGCTCGCCTGGGCGGGCGCGACGCTCTGCCTCTCGCTGATCGTGCTGCACCCGCTCAGCGAGGGACGACCCGACGGGCGGCTGCGCCTCGACCTGCTCGACGTGGGACAGGGCGACGCCGCGCTGTTGACGTTCCCGAACGGCGCGACGTTGTTGGTTGACGCGGGCGGCCGCGCGGAGTTCAGGCCGGGCGCGGGCGAAGTGGAAGACGCGACCCCGGCGCGGTTCGAGCGCGACGCGCGCGGCATCGGCGAGGCGGTCGTGTCGGAGTACTTGTGGTGGCGCGGCCGGGCGCGCGTCGATTACATTCTGGCGACCCACGCGCACGCCGACCACATGAGCGGCTTGAACGACATCGCGCACAACTTTCAAGTGCGCGCCGCGTTGTTAGGTCGCGCCGAGGCGGGAGCGGCGGAATCGGCGCGCCTGGCGCAAACGCTCCGGGGCGAGCGCGTGCCCGTCGAACTCGTCGGGCGCGGCGACACCCTCAAATTCGGGGCGGCGAGGGTTGATGTGTTGTGGCCGCCGCGCGCGGGCGAAGCGGCTCAGGCGTTATCGGTGAACAACGATTCGCTGGTGCTCAGCGTGCGCTACGGCTCGCGCGCCTTCCTCTTGACGGGCGACATCGAACGCGACGCGGAGGCCGCGCTCGTCGCGGCGGGCGATGAACTTCGCAGCGACGTGGTCAAAGTCGCACACCACGGCAGCCGCACTTCCTCCACGGAAAATTTCGTCGCCGCCGTTCGCCCGTCCGTGGCCGTGGTATCGGTCGGCCTCTCGTCGCCCTTCGGCCATCCCGACAAAAACGTCGTCGCACGCTGGCGCGCGGCCGGGGCGCAAGTTCTCCAGACTGGGCAGAGCGGCGCTGTCACCATCAGCACCGACGGCGCGGATTTAAGAATCGAAACTTTCGTCCGCGAATGACGAGAAGATAAATCGACGGGACGCGGAAGGCGCAAAGGAAATCGTATCAGTCGTCCGCGCCGCCGCCGCCGCCCGTCGTGCGCCTTCCGCCGCCCTGCGGGTAAGACTCCGGCAGGGCGGGCGGCGGAGCAGGTGACAGGGGAAACCTTGTGCGTGTAAATTGTTTGAACTATCCGGTGGCGGCTGAATGAGCGTTGCGGTGATTCATGCCGGGCGGATCGGAAGAGTTGCGAATAATCAACGTGGGGGGCAAGCAATGCCAGAATCCGGAACGGCGGACGCGTCGCCGCTTTATGATGAACGGCCGTGGGGATCGTTTACGGTGCTCGACGAGGGCGAGAACTACAAGGTCAAGCGCATCGACGTGTTGCCGGGCAAGCGTCTGAGTTACCAGAAGCACGCGCAACGCGCGGAGCATTGGATGGTGGTGGCGGGGGAAGCCAAAGTGACTCTGGACGACGAAGAGATCACGGTATCGACCGGCGACACCATAGACATTCCCATCGAGGCGAAGCATCGCGTCGAAAATCCCGGCACGACGCCATTGATCTTCATCGAAATCCAGCGCGGCTCCTATCTCGGCGAAGACGACATCGTGCGTTTCAACGACGATTTCGGCCGGGCGGAGTGAGTTTCAAGTTTCAGGTTTCAAGTTTCAAGTTTCAAGTTTCAAGACTGAGGTTCGAGGCTTTCAAACCTGAAACTTGAAACCTGAAACTTGAAACTATCTTGTGAGCAGGAGACGCAGGTCGCGGACGTTGGTGCCGGTTGCGCCGGTCGTGAGGGCGTCGCCGAGGGCGGCGAAAAAGGTATGGGCGTCGCTCGCGGCCAGAAATTCTTGTGCGTCGAGCGAGAGCGCGCGGGCGCGTGCGAGCGTCGTGTCGTCGCATAAGGCGCCGGCCGCCGGGCTGTTGCCGTCGATGCCGTCCGTGCCCGCGCTCAGCGCGACGAGAGGCGCGGCGGCGTCGTCGGCGGACGACGAACGCGCCGCCGCGTGAGCTTCTATTTCAAACGCGCACCGCAAGACCGTCTCCGCGTTGCGCCCGCCGACGCCCCCGCCGCGCACCGGGCACGAGAACTCGCCGCCCGAAATCAAGCACACCGCACGCCCTTCCTCCCGCCAGCGCAAATCCAACAGACGCGAGACGAGCAACCCCGCGCCTTCCGCAACCGCCTGCTCCGACACATCGCGTGCAATCTCGACCGCGAAGCCGAGCGCGGCGGCGGCGGCGGCAGCACGCGCCAGCGCGTCTTCGTTATCGAGCAGCGTGTGATGACGGCGCAAGGCGGCGCGACCCGTCTCCGCGTGCGAGCGGCGCGGTCGCTCGACGGCGCGCAGAATCGAGGCGGGGAGGCGCGCGGCGAGTTGATAACGATTAATGATCTCGGACGGGTCGTGCGACTTATCCGGGAAAGGGAAAGAGAAAGTGGCGCCGGAAGCGACGTTGTGAGGCTCATCGCGTTTCGTGTCGGAGATGATGAGCGAGACTTGCGCGGCGCGTCCGGCGCGGGCGGCGAGGCCGCCTCCTTTCACCGAAGAGAACGCGCGCCGCACGGAGTTGATCTCGTTGATGCCCGCGCCGCAAGAGACCAGCGCGCGATTCGCCGCACGCAAATCATCGAGCGTGATTGAATCTTCACACGGCCATTCGAGCATCGCGGAGCCGCCGCCGGAGACGAGGAAGATGACGAGCGCGTGCGGCGCGGCGGCGTTGGCCGCACGCAGCAGGGCGAAGGCCGCGCGCGCCGCTTCAAGGCTCGACTCATTCGGCAGCGGATGGCCGCCCGCGAACACTTGCCAACGCCCGGACAGACTGAAGCTCAGAGGCGGCGCGGAGACGACTCCGCCCGCGAGCGCGTCGCCCAACACTTCATCCAGAGCCGAGGCCATCGCCCCGGCCGCTTTGCCGAAGGCGATTGAGTAGATCGCGAGCGGCCGTGTGTTCAGATTGAATTCGGTGTCGAGGATGTTGAGCCGCGCGTCCGCGAAGTTGAGCGCGCGGCGGACGGCGGCGCGTGCGTCCATGGCGGCGAGCGTGGCGTCGAAGATGGAGCGCGCGGCGCGGCGCAGAGAGTCTCGTGCGTTCAAAGCAAATCGGTCAAACTCAGTCAACGGTGACGAAGGCGCGCAAGGCCGCGAAGCGTCGCTCGCTGATGCCGCGCACGATGATGAGATGTTCGACGCGGC
>DASQNL010000198.1:0-1704 GCA_035644995.1 Pyrinomonadaceae bacterium
GCAACGTCAGACTCACACGCCAGTAAGTTTTTCTCATCGCACCAAAACCTCCCGGCGCACCCTCAGCACCTGTCACCGGATCAGGGGCGCGCCCTCAAGCGTCTATTCTCTTGTCCACTGTACGGCGGCACGGGAGACCGAAAAAAGCCTGTTATAATTGCAAGCCGCAAACCCGCACGAATTGTCCGTTTGACACCGCCTGAACCCGCTTGAGCGCGAAGGTGGCTATTTTCCGTCAACCGCCAAACCCTGTCAAGCAGGCGACTTGGAAGTCGCCCCCCGCCGCACGGCTCTTGTTTGCCCCGAATGTTTTCGCATGCTACGATGCTCCTTACTGCAAAAGTGATCACCAGCCCGTCAAATAAATTTCGCATCTAAGTTCAACCACGAATGACCGAAGCAATACTTTCAACCAGACTTCCCAACGGCGCGACCGTCCTGACCGAGCAGATGCCCGGATTGCGCTCGGCCACCGTCGGCATCTGGATCAGGCGCGGCTCGCGCCACGAAACGCCCGATTTCAACGGCATTTGCCACTTCATCGAGCACGCCGTCTTCAAAGGCACGCATCGCCGCACGGTGCTCGACATCGCCGTCGAATCCGACCGCCTCGGCGGCAACTTCGACGCCTACACCTCGCACGAAATGACGGGTTTTGCCCTGAAAGTCGTGGATCGCGCCCTGCCCGAAGCCTTCGACCTGCTCTCGGACATGCTGCTCAGCCCGCGCTTCGACCAGACGGAACTCGAACGCGAGCAAAAAGTCATTATCGAAGAGATGAAGATGGTCGAAGACTCGCCCGAAGAATTCCTGGGCGAACTCTTTCAGGCCGCCTATTATCCCGACCACGCGCTCGGTCGCCCCATCGAAGGCACGCCCGAAACCGTCTCCACCTTCGACCACGCGCGCACCGCAGAGTTTCACCGCGCCGCCTATCACCCGCGCAACTTCGTCATCGCCGCCGCAGGTAACGTCTCACACAACCAACTTGTCAAACTGGCCGAACGCGCCTTCGCCCAACGCGCGACGACGGCGGAGACGACGCGCGACGAGCAAACTTCTCAAGCGGACGCCGTAGACGCGTCGCAGCCGCCACCGCGACCCGCCGCGCCCATCCTCATCCAGCGCAAGCGCGAACTCGAACAGGCGCACCTGATTCTCGCCACACCCTGGCCTTCGGCGCGCGACGACGAGCGCTACGCGGCGAGCCTTCTCGGCTCTGTCATCGGCGGCGGCACTTCAAGTCGCCTCTGGCAATCGGTGCGCGAAGAACGCGGCCTCGCCTACTCGGTCGGCTCGGCGGCGCACGGCTTCATGGACACTGGCGTCTTCCAAATCTACGCCGGAACGTCGCCCTCGCAACTCGACGAGGTGCTCGACCTGGCGCTCGCCGAACTGCGCCGCGTCGTGCGCGAACCCGTCGCCGGGGAAGAACTGCAACTGGCGAAGGATCAGGCGGTCGCCTCGATCCTGCTCGGCCTCGAATCGACGAGCGCGCGCGCAGGCTCGCTCGCGCGTCAGGAGATCACGCACGGTCGGCGCATTTCGCCCGACGAGATCATCGCGCGCCTCGAAGCCGTCACGCCCGAGGACATGCAGCGCGTCGCGCGTGCGCGCTTCACCTCCGGCGGCCTTGCGCTCGCAGCGCTCGGCAACCTCAACGGCTTCAAGGTCGAACGCTCGCGTTTGGAAATCTAAAGTTTC
>DASQNL010000199.1:0-10084 GCA_035644995.1 Pyrinomonadaceae bacterium
CGTGAGTTCGCCTGATCGCTAATCTCTCGCGCGGTTCCTGCGCTCATGAATTTCGTTGAAGGGCAAGCTCTTTATTGAACAATCAAGCAGGAGGTTTTGGGGCTGCTGCGGGTCGCGCGCTCATGCTCCGGGACGTGCTCGGCCGCGACGCGCTTTTCGCAAACGATACGCCGACAGCATACCTTAAGCGCACGGCTGCGCGTCAAGACTTTTTCTCGCCCGCCCGCACCGCCGCGACGAAAGCGCGCACGCGCGCCGCGTCTTTCCGGCCGGGCGCGACTTCCACGCCGCTGCACACGTCAACCGCGTAAGGCGCGACGGCCGTCATCGCCTCGCAGACGTTTTCCGGCGTGAGTCCGCCCGCGAGATACAACCGCGCGACCACTTCGCGCGTCCGTCGCGCCAGCGTCCAGTCGAACGTCTCGCCCGTCCCGCCGCGCGCATGTGCGTTGTAGGCGTCGAGTAATATCGACCCCGCCGGATACCGCGTCGCCTCTTCCGGCGCAAAATCTTTCCCCACGCGCAACGCTTTGATAACTTCGTGCCCGCCGAGCGCGGCGCAATACTCCGGCGGCTCATCGCCGTGCAACTGCACCGCCGACACGCCCGACTCCTCGGCCAGGCGCGCCACGGCCGCCGCGCTCTCTTCGTTGACGAACACGCCCACACACAGCACCGACGGCGGCATTTCCGCGATGATGCCTCGCGCCGCTCGCGGCTCGATGTAGCGCGGGCTGCGCGCGTAAAAGTTGAAGCCGAGCGCGTCGGCTCCCGCCTCGACCGCCCCCAGCGCGTCCGCCCTATTCGTAATGCCGCAGACTTTAACTTTCACCATCGCGCTTCCGCCCTATGCGGCTCTCCCGGCTCTCGAATTTGAAATTTCAAATGACGAATTTGAGAGACGCATTTCACGTCCGCACCCGCACGTCACACTTCCCGTTCATTCATCAAACTATTAATCAAACTTCCGCGCTTACTCTTCCAAATTGTCTCCCGCCAGTAATGCGCGCAGGGCGTCGGCCGGGTCGGCCGCGCGCATCAAGGTCTCGCCGACGAGAAAGCCGCGATAGCCGAGCGACTTGAGGCGTCGCAGGTCGGCGTGCGTGCGCAGGCCGCTTTCGCTGACGAGGAGCGCGCCCGGCGGCGCGTGCCCGGCGAGTTCGGCGGAAGTGTCGAGCGACACGGCGAAAGTGTGCAGGTTGCGATTGTTGACGCCGATGACCTTTGCGCCGCAGATGCCCGCGCGCCGCAATTCCGCCGGCGTGTGAACTTCGACCAGCGCGTCCATGCCGAGTTCGTCTTCGGTGATGCGACACAGGCGCGCGAGCGTCGCATCGTCGAGCGCGGCGACGATGAGCAGCAGCGCATCGGCGCGCGCCGCCGCCGCCTCGTAAAGCTGCCATTCGCCGACGATAAAATCTTTGCGCAGCAACGGGAGCGGCGTGGCGGCGCGCACCTCGCGCAAATCTTCGAGCGAACCACGGAAATGATCTTCTTCGGTCAGGACGGAGATCGCGGCCGCGCCCCCGGCCTCGTAGCGGAGCGCGATTCCGGCGGGCGACGCATCGCGGCGGATGTCGCCGAGCGAGGGCGAGGCGCGTTTGATTTCGGCGATGACATTGAAGCCGCTCTCGCCTTCGAGCGCGGCGCGGAGCGCGTGCGGCCGCGCCGCGCCGCGCACGCTCAAGGCTTCCTCGCGCATCTCCGCGAGCGTGCGCAGGCTCTCCGCGCGCGCCAGTCGCACGCGCTTGTGCTCGATGATGCGGGTGAGAAAATCCGGCGTGCTCGTCATGCGTTGGTCGCTTCCGCAAGTTGCCGCAGCTTGTCGAGCGCGTGCCCGCGGTCAATGCTCTCGGCGGCCAGCGCGGCGGCCTCAAGCAAACTCGCCGCCGCCCCGCCGACGTAGAGCGCGCCCGCCGCGTTGGCGACGACGAGCGCGCGAGCCGCATCGCGTCGTTCGCCCGTGAGCACGCCGCGGATGATGCGCGCGTTCATTTCGGCGTCGCCGCCGCGCAACTCTTCAAGGTTCGCGCGCGCGACGCCGAAATCTTCGGGCGCGATCTCGAAGGTTCGCACGACGCCATCCTGCGCTTCGGCCACGAGGGTCTGGTCGCTGACGGTGATCTCGTCCAACCCGTCGCGGCCGTGAACGACCCACGCGCGCCGCGTTCCGAGGGCGGCGAGTGTGCGCGCGAGCGGTTCGACGAGCGAGGCGTGCCAGACGCCGATAATCTGTCGCGGCGCGCCCGCAGGGTTCGTCAGCGGGCCGAGGAGATTGAACGTGGTGTGGACGCCGAGTTCGCGGCGCACGCCCGCGACGCGCGCCGTCGCGCCGTGGTAGAGGGGCGCGAACATGAAGCACATGCCGAGTTCGTTGAGGCACCTTTCCGAGACGGCGGGCGTGGCTGTCACGCCCACGCCGAGCGCGTTCAAGACATCCGCGCTGCCCGAACGGCTGGTCGCGGCGCGGCTGCCGTGCTTCGCCACGGGCAGACCCGCGCCCGCGATGACGAAGGCGGCGGCGGTCGAGACGTTGAAAGTCTTCGCCGCGCTCGAACCCGTCCCGGCCGTGTCTATGAATTGTTGATGCCGCGCCGTGAGCCGAACAGCGCGCGAGCGCATCGCCCCGGCCATCCCCGTCAACTCTTCGACCGTCTCGCCCTTCAACGCCAGCGCGACGAGCGCGCCCGCGATCTGCGCGTCCGTCGCATGCTCGTCGAGCAAGGCGTCGAGCAGCGAGGCGGCTTCCGCGCGGCCTAAGTTCTCGCCGCGCATCAAGCGCAGCAACAATGCGCGCAGGGACGCACCCGCCGCCGCGGCGTCATCCTTGCGCGCGGGCGTCGGCAAAAGCCATGCTGGCCTCTCGTTGCTCATAGGTCAGTTGTCCGTGGTCAGTTGTCAGTTGTCGGTTGTCTGTGGTCAGTTGTCAGTTGTCAGTTGTCAGTTGTCAGTTGTCCGTTGTCCGTTGCGTTGAGTTTCATAAACTTAACCTACATAGATTACAGCCGGCACAGCGAAGCTGAAACAACTGACAACTGACAACTGACAACTGACTATTGACTATTGACTATCATTGAGAAAATTGGCGAGCAGCCGCTTGCCCTCGGTCGTCAAAATCGACTCTGGGTGAAATTGCACGCCCTCGACGTTTAGCTCGCGGTGGCGCAAGCCCATGATCAACCCGTCGGCCGTGGTCGCGGAGACTTCGAGACACGCGGGCAGCGTGGCGCGCTCGACGACGAGCGAATGATAGCGTCCGGCGTTGAACTTCGGGGGCAGCCCCGCAAAGACCGTGCGCCCGTCGTGCTCGATCTCGGCCGGCTTGCCGTGAACGGGCAGCGGCGCGCGCACGACCCGCCCGCCGAAAACCTCGCCGATGGCCTGATGCCCCAAGCAGACGCCGAAGACCGGCACGCGCCCCGCGAAATGTTTGATGGCCGCGCACGTCAGTCCCGCGTCTTTCGGCTCGCCGGGGCCGGGCGAGATCAGAATCTTACGCGGACGAAACTCCCGCTCGATCTCTTCCAACGTCACTTCGTCGTTACGCCGCACCGTCATCTCCGCGCCCAACTCGCCGAGATACTGCACGAGGTTGTAAGTGAACGAATCGTAGTTGTCTATGATGAAGATCATAAGATGCTGCGTTTTGTCAGTGGTCAGTTGTCAGTAGTCAGTCGTCCGTTGTCAGTTGTTCAAAACCCGTCTTTAGCGACATGCGCGATTGCCACATGCAACTGACCACTGACCACTGACCACTGACCACGGACAACTGACCACCCTCATTTCTCCGCCAGCAACTCCGCCACTTCCGCGTGGTAATTGTCGAGCGCGAAGTGGCGCGCCGTGCGGCCTTGCTTGTCTTTCAGATTGGGCTTCGCGCCGTTTTTCAACAACAGTTGGACGAGTTCGGCGTTGCCCTTCGAGGCGGCGATCATCAGGGGCGTGCCGCCGACCTTGTTGGGCGTGTTCAGGTCAACGCCTTTTGCCAGCAGCGTCTCGACCAGCGGCGTGCGCTCGTAGAAGACCGCCCAAGACAGCGGCGTGCCGCCCGACTCGTCAGTTGCGTTTACGTCCGCGCCCCGTTCGAGCAAAACTCGCGCGACCTCCGTGTCCGCGTGGCGCAGGGCATAAGCAAAGGGCGTGAAGCTATCCACCCCGCGCAGGTTCACGTCGGCGCGGCGGTCGAGCAGGAGGCGCACGAGTTCCGCGTCACCGGCTTGCGCGGCGCGGATCAAGGGCGTCTTGCCGTCGCGGTCGAGCACGTTCGGGTCGGCATTGCGTTCGAGCAGCAGCTTGGCGATGCCCTTCTGCGCTTTGATGATCGCCGCCGTGAGCGGCCTGTCCCCTCCTTCGCCGCGCACGTCGGGACTCATGCCCGCGGCGAGAAAAAGTTTGACCGCCCACGCGTCGCCCTCGCCCGCGTATCGCACGAATTCCGACTCTTTAAACTCGATGCCGCGCAGAGCCAATTCGCGCCGCGCCGTCTCAGGGTTAACTTTCTCGCTCGGCTGTCGCAGGCAACCGGCGCACGCGCTCAGGAGCGCGAGCGCAAACATGCCGGGCGCCATTCGTCGCAGGAAAAGTTTACCACTCATAAAACGTCTCAACTCACCGGATGGGATTGATTCATTGGTTCATCGGTTCATTTCTTCATTGAACCAATGAACCAATGAATCAATGAATCAATCTTTCCATCTCGCCCGCTCATAAACCGCGTTCGGCCATCTCAATCGCGCGCAGCAGCGCACGCGCTTTATTGACCGTCTCTTCATATTCGGACGCGGGCACGGAATCGGCCACGATGCCCGCCCCGGCCTGCACTTCAGCGCGGCCGTCGCGGATGCGGACGGTGCGAATGGCGATGCAGGAATCGAGATTGCCCGCGTAATCGAGATAGAGCACCGCGCCCGCGTAGAGGCCGCGCCGGTCGGGTTCGAGCGCGCCGATGATCTGCATCGCGCGCACTTTGGGCGCGCCCGTCACCGTCCCGGCGGGGAAACAGGCGGCCAGCGCGTCGAAACAGTCTGCGTCGTCTCTGAGACGCGCAAACAGGCTCGTCACTAGATGCTGCACGTGCGAGTAGCGTTCGACGCTCATCAACTCCCTGACTTCGACCGAACCGAACGCGGCGACGCGCCCGAGGTCGTTGCGGCCGAGATCGACGAGCATCAGGTGCTCCGCCACTTCCTTCTCGTCGGCGCGCAACTCCGCGCCGAGCCGCGCGTCTTCCGCCTCGTTCGCGCCGCGCGGGCGCGTGCCCGCGATGGGGCGATATTCGAGTTCAGTTCCGCGACAACGCACGAGCGTCTCCGGCGACGCGCCGACGACCGATTCGTCGCCGAGCCGCAGGAAGTACATGTAAGGCGACGGGTTCGTCGCGCGCAGGGCGCGATAAATTTCGAGCGGCGCGGCCGCCACTTCCGTGGTGAAACGCTGCGACAGCACGGCCTGATAACAGTCGCCCGCCGCGATGTGCTCCTTGATCGTCTCCACCGCCCGCTCGAAGTCGGCGCGCGCCCAGTTTGAAACGAACTGCGGCGCGGCGTCCTTCGTCGTTGCACGCGCGGGCGCGGGCATCTGGCCGTCCTGCAACTCGCGCTCGATTGATGCGGTGCGGCGCACGGCGTCTTCATACAGTTGTCTCAGGCGCGCACGGTTCTCGCCCGCCTCTTCCGTAAAGACGAGCGCGCTGATCGCGATCTGCTGCCGCACGCGGTCGAAAGCGAGCACGTTGCGAAAAAACATCAGCACCGCTTCGTCGCTTTCAACTTCCGCGCCGCCGTCGTCCACCGACGGCTCAAACCAGCGCACCGCGTCATAGGCCAGATAGCCGACCGCGCCGCCCGCGAACGGGGCGAGATGATCGCGCCGCGCCAGCTTGTGCCGGCGGAAATAGTCGCGCAAGAAATCGGTGGCGCGCACGCCGCGCAAACATTCCGTCTCGCCCTTCTGGCGCGTGACGAACGTGTCCGCCCCGCGCCCGCGCACGATCATCTCCGGTTCGACGCCGAGAAAGGAGTAGCGCGCGACGCGCTCGCCCCCCTCCACCGATTCGAGCAGAAACGCATAAGGCGCATCGTTCGCCAGGCGCAAAAACGCTCCCACCGGCGTCTGCAAATCCGCCAGCACGCGCCGCACCACCGGCACCACGTTTCCGCGCGCCGCCTCGCGCTCGAAATCCTCGAATGTCGCGGGCTGAAGTTCAAGCATCACAAAAAAGGGATGAGGGCGGAGGGCGGAGGGATGAATCAGGATATTTAAGAATTGATCCATTGATTCATCGGTTCATTGATTCAATATTTCTATTTCTTCATTGAATCAATGGATCAATGGATCAATTCTTATTCATCCCTCAGCCCTCCGCCATCATCCCTCCGCTAAGCCACTGGCCGCCGTCAACCACGATGATCGCGCCGTTGATGAAAGCGGCGGCGTCGGAGCAGAGGAAGACCGCCGTTTGTTCGATGTCTCTGATCTGCCCGAAACGGCCGAGGGGAATGCGTCGTTGCAGTTTCTCTTTGAGCGCGGGCGGAAGCAGACGCTTCATGCCCTCGGTGTCTTCGATGGGGCCGGGCGCGATGACGTTGGTGCGGATGCCGTGCCGCCCCCATTCGACGGCGAGGTTTTGCGTCAGCGCGTCAACGCCCGCCTTCGCCGCCGAGACGTGGAGTTGAAACGGCGTCCCGACGTAATGAAGCGTTGCGCTGATGTTCAAGATCGAGCCGCCGCGCCGTTTCAATTCGCCGAAGGCGGCGCGGCAAACGTTGAACGTGCCTTTCAGATCAATATCGACGACCGTGCCGAAGCCGTTCGGCGAGAGTTCTTCGGCCGCGCACAGGAAGTTGCCCGCCGCGCCGTTGACCACGATGTCCAACCCGCCGAAGCGTTCGACCGTCGCGGCGACGGCGCGCTCCACCTCTTCCGGCCGTCGCACGTCGCACGCGACGGCCAACGCCTCGCCGCCCGCCGCGCGGATCACTTCCGCCGCCGGTTCCAGATGCTCCGGGTTGCGGCTGACCAGCGCGACCCGCGCGCCCGCCTCGGAGAGCGCGCGCGCCACGCCGCCCGTGATGCCCGTCCCCCCGCCCGTCACAAACGCGACGCGCCCCGCCAGCAACCCTTCAACAAACACGCTCTCCGCCATAGATACCTCTCAGAAGAATTGATTCATTGGTTCATTGATTCATTGATTCGATAACAAATGAATCAATTCTTTTCATTCGCTCCCGGCTTGGCCGGAACTGCCACGGGTTTGCCGTCGTCGGCGTGCGGTTCAGCCCCGATCTCCTGTGTGATCTGTGCGACGCGCAGGCTGGCCTCTTCGTGGCCGGGGCTATATTTGAGCGCGGTTTGATAATCGTTGAGGGCATCGGTCAAACGCCGCGCTTCGTGCAGGGCGTGGCCGCGTTTGACGTGGGCTTCGGCCAGCGCGCCGAGCGTGGTGTCGTCGTCCGGGTTCTTCTCCGCCTGCTGTTCAAGCCGGGCGATCTCCGCATCGAGTTTCGACGTGTCCAACTCCTGACCGCCGCTGCTATTACCCGCCGCGCCGCGGTTCACACTGTCCGGCGCGGCGGCGACGTTCGCCCCGCCGTTACCGTTCGCGCCGGACGGCGCACTTTTCCCGCACGCGCCGCACAACAGCGCAGCCGCGCACATCAAACTCAACAGACTCGCAAAGGCTCGCATGTGATTCACCATGATTTGTCAGTCGTCAGTTGTCCGTGGTCAGTTGTCCGTCGTCAGTTGTCAACTGTTCGATCCAATCTTTAGCCACTCCCTCCGCGACCACAAAACAACTGACCACTGACAACTGACGACGGACAACTTTTTCAGCTTCCCGCGATGTATGGGCGCGACTGGACGATATAGACCTGACCGCCGTAGAAGACCCATTCGATGTCCTGCTCGCGGCCGCGAAAGATGCGTTTGATGGAGGCGGCGGCGCGGGCGAGGCGGCGCACCGTGGCGTCGGTCAAGACGGCGCGCTCGCCGCTGATGGGAATCTCCTTGACGCCGCCGTCGCCGTCAAAGGTCAAGAGGCTCTCTTCGTCCGAACGCGTCAGCACGCGCACGGCCTGCGAACGCGGGCGGAAGATGATCTGCTCCGCGATCTTTTTGCCTTCGACCACTTTGATGCCCAGTCCGCGCTTCGCGCTGATGTAGATGCCGTCGCGGTTGGTGTCGTCGTAAGGGTCGGTCGTGATCATGACGCCCGCGCTATCGGCGTTGATGCCTTCTTGGATGAGCACCGCCGGGTAAACCTTCATGTGATCGATCCCGGCTCGCTCGCGCGCCTCGTAGGCTTCAAAATTCCAGACGGACGCCCAGACCGTTTTGACGGCCTCGATCAGCTTCTCCTCGTCGCGCACGTTCGGCACGGTCGAATACAGCCCCGCCCCGTTGAACTTCGGCAAGTCTTCCGCGTTCGTCGAACTGCGCACGAACAATCCCTTGCCCTGATACTCCGCGCGCACGCGCTTGAGAATCGCCGCGCGTAAACTCTCCTGCATCTTCGCCCCCTGGATGCGCGCGCGCATCTCCGCCAGGCGTTCGCGCCGGTAGGCCGGGTCGTGGACGAACTTGTGCTCCTCCGCCATCTCGTAGATGGGCTGTTCGAGTTTGTTGGCTTTGATGAACTCGTCGTAATAAAAGATCGGGATCGTGAAACCGTTCGGCACGGTGATGCCGGGCAGGCGTGCGCCCATGACTTCGCCGAGGTTGGCCGACTTCGCGCCGTAGGCGTCGGCCATGCTCGCGCGTTGCCGGCGCAAGTCGGCCAGCCGCTTCTCCGCGAGGTTGAAGCGCGGCCTCATGATGTCGCGCCGCTCCTTGAGCCGTCGCTGGTATTCGTTGAGCGCGTTGTTGTCCGCGCGCTTGATCTCATACTTGCCCGCCTTCGTCTCGAACGTCACCCACCAGCCGTCGTACTCCTTGAGCAACTCCGCGGCGTTGCGCACGTAGGCGTTCGGCACGCCCCAGGATTTGGCGAGCAGGTTGATGTGCGAGAGGGGCGTCGAAGGGCGGCTCGTGATGATGCCGGCGACGGGCGGCAAGGTCACCGGCACTTCGTCGAGCACGAGAATTTCGTTGAACCCGATCTCGACGTGTTCGTCCAGTTTCTTGATGATGTGAATGCGTCCCAAGCCGCGCGCCACGTTGAGCGGTTGATACTCCTGCTCGCGCGCGATCTCGCTCTGCGAGATGCGTTCGAGTCCACTGATCCCGGCCGAGGCTTCGTCCTGCTTGATCGAGTTGGGCTTGAAGGCGACCGGCTCGTGGAAGGTGCGGTTGATCGTCTCGCCCGCCAGTTTGATCTGCTCGGCCGGGATGAGATCGCCTTCCCAGAACTCGAACGTCCAGCGCGAGAGGGGCGTCTGGTAGGCGAGCGTGCCGAGGATGAAGCGGCGGTTGGGCTTGAGGTAGTTGTTCTCGAAAAACTCGCGCCCGCGTTCGAGCGAGAGATAGGTGCCGTTGACGAAATCTTTGTGGAAGCGATAACGCTTCGAGTTGACGTAGTAAATTTTGTTCCCGTCTTTGCGGTCGATGACGTACATGACGTGCGGCAGCGGGTAGCCCGCGTCCGTGTTGATGCGGGCGAGCGCGTCGAACTCGGCGCGCGAGTTGATGCGGGGTTGCGAGCGCGCGTCCGTCGCCGCCGCATCCGGTCGCGCGGCGGGCGCGGCCGTCGCCCCCCGGCGCGTCTCCTGCGCTCCCGCCGGAGGACACAGGAGGGAAAAGACCATTGCGCTCAAGACCAAATTTTTGAACAGTCTCATAAAGCCTTTCTCGCTTTCAACACTTCTCTGCTTTCGCGGCGGAGCAATTCTAACAGATCATCTATGTGACGCCGCTCCGTCAAGAAGCTATTGACGTTCACGCGCAGGGCGCGCCGCCCGTCGAGCACGGTGGTGGAAAACCACGCCTCGCCGCTTCGTTCGATGCGCCCCTGCAATTCGCGTTGCAAGGCGTCGAGTTCCGCGCCCCCCGCGCCGCGCATTGCGGCGGGCGCGAAGCGCAGGCAGCAGACGGCCGTTTCCACTTCGCCGACGCGCTCGAAGCCTTCGAGCGCGCCGACGCGCGCGGC
>DASQNL010000200.1:0-12838 GCA_035644995.1 Pyrinomonadaceae bacterium
ACTCGGCGACAACATCGTCGCTGTTGACGGCATCTTCGCGGTGAACCCCGACGGCACCCAAAAGTGGCTTTTCGATCAGACGTGCCAGGGCATCATCGCCGGCCCCAACGTCGGGCCGGATGGGAAAATCTACGCCGTCAGCGATGCCGGCGGCATCGGCGCGTTCGCCTTGAACCCGGACGGCGCGCTCGCTTACGCCGTCGAGCGATTCGGGGAGCACGGGTCGCTCGGCGAGGAGATCGTCTTCGGCCCCCCGGCGCCGGGACTGCCGCCGACACAGCAGTACTTCCAGTTCGACAATGGCAATCTCTTCGGCTACACGCTTCAGGGGCAGCGCGTCTTCAGCTACCCGACCGTGACGACGGGGCAGCCCGTTGCGGGACTACGCACGGGCAGCGTCTACACCGTCGGCTTCCCCATCGGCGCGGGCTACCGCCTCTTGTCCCTCACGCCGCAGGGGGCTTTGCGCTGGCAAGCTCCCATCCGGCCTACGAGCGGACTCTCCGCGCCGGATACGCCGCTCAACGAAGCGGCCGTCTACGTCGTGCAGGACGCCTTCAAGCTCCATCGCGTCAGCCCGTCGGACGGCTCGGTCGTCTGGACGTTCACGGATGGCGAGGAACTCTTCGCACCCGTCGCCAGCCCCGACGACCGCCTCGTCCTGTTGGGCGGCCGCGTCAACTACGGGCAGCCCGGCTTCTTCGAGGCCGTCTCGAACGACGGGCGTCTGCTCTGGAAGCAGTATCTGCCGAACGAACCCGGCTTCAGCCCGGACGGCGTGGTCATGCCCATCTCCCGCGCGCGTTTCGCCGCCGACGGTCAAACCGCCTACATCGCGGCCGACGTGATAGGCGATAAGCCGAGCGCGTCGAACCCGGTCTACTCTTTCTTCTACGCGCTCGACACGTCGAACAACAGCGTGCCCGCCAACCAGCCGCCGCGGGCGACGTTGACCAGCCCGTCCCCCAACGCAAACGTGCCCGTCCGCACCGGCATCAACCTCACGGCCAAGGTCGAGGACGACGGGCAAATCGCGCGCGTCGATTTTTACTACAACCGCAACGGCTTTCAGACCCTCTTCGGCTCCGACACGACGCCCGACGCCGACGGCAACTACGGCTTCAATTTCACGCCGACCGAGCCGGGCGTCTACGGCCTCTTCGCCGCCGCCTATGATGTGGGAGGCTTGCGCGGCGACTCGCCGCTCGTCACCATCACGGTGAGCAGCCATCCGCCCACGGTCGCTTGGGCAAGCCCCGCCGCCGGGTCGAGCTTCGCCGCGCCCGCGAGCCTCACGCTCACGGCACGCGCCGCGGACTCGGATGGAACGGTCGTCGGGGTCGAGTTCAAGAGCGCGCAGGTCGGCGTGCTCGGCTCGGACATGACGCCGGACGCCGCCGGTCTTTATCAAATCGAGTGGGCGAACCCGCCGCAGGGCGCGCACGAACTCACGGCCTCGGCGATTGACGACAGCGGCCACATCCGGAGCGCGTCGATTACCGTCAACGTCGCCCCGGCCTCGATCCCGACATATGCGCTCGGCGGCACGGTGCGCGACTCGGGCGGCGCGCCGCTCTCCGGCGTCAACGTGACGCTCGACAACTCAACCCCGGCGACAACCACCACCGGAGCAGACGGTTCCTACTTCTTCAGCGGTCTCCGGGGAGGCGGCAATTACTCCGTCACGCCGTCCAAGTCCGGATACTCGTTCTCGCCCGCGCAGCGCGTCTACAACGACCTGAGCGCGAACCAGACCGCCGACTTCGCCGCCACGCCGTTAACCTACACGCTGAGCGGCCGCGTGGCGCACGGCGAAATCGGATTGGCCGGGGCGACGATCACCATCTCCGGCGACAGGGCTGGAGCGACCACTACTGACGCCCAGGGTAACTACTCGTTCGGTAGCCTGCCCTCCGGCGGCAGCGTCCTGGTGACTCCGTCTCTGGCGAACTACACCTTCACTCCGCCGAGCCGGTCGATCAACCTCGACGGGGAGCGATCCGGCATCGACTTCGCGGCCGTGCCCGTGCCGCCTATGGTGCGGTTCAGCGCGTCGGCCTACCAATTCTCGGAGGCCGGGGGTCGCGCCGAGATCACGTTGACCCGATCCGGCGACATCTCCGGCGCGGCATCAATTCTGTTCCAAACCCTGGACGATGCCGAAGCCGTGCCCTGCGCCACGCTTAACGGCAAAGCCTACGCGCGCTGCGACTATGCGACGACTATCGAAACTTTGAGCTGGCCGGCGGGCGATGCGCAGCCGAAGATTGTCAGCATCCCACTTATCGACGACTCCCGTGCCGAAGCTGCTGAGACCTTACGGATCAAGTTGTCCGGTTTGCAGGGCGTCGCCATCGGCGATCCGGGGACGGCTCTGCTGACCATCACGGATAATGACGGCGAGGGCGCGGCAAACCCCATCTTCGACACGTCTTTCTTCGTCAGGATGCAGTATCTGGACTTCCTCTCCAGGGAGCCGGAACCCGGAGAGCCGTGGAGCGAGGTGCTCAACCGCTGCCCGAACGTCAACAGCGATCTCACGTGCGACCGCATCCTCGTTTCGCAATCGTTCTTCGGCTCGCCGGAGTTCCGCCTGAAGGGTTTTTACGCCTTCAAGTTCTACCGCGTGGCCTTCGACCGGATACCCGCCTACGAAGAGATCATCCCGGATATGAGGAGCGTGTCGGGAGCGACGGCGGCGGAGGTCTACGGCAAGCGCGCCGCACATCCCGTCAACTTCACCAACCGCTCGGAGTTCAAAGAACTCTACGACGCGCTCGACAATGCGGCCTTCGTCAACGCGTTGCTCGGACGCTACCAACTACAGCGGATTACAACCACCGACCCCGCGAACCCCGAAGGCGAGACGAAAGTTGTCCTGACGCGCGAAGATTTGATCAACCGGCTGGCCGCATCCGGCGCGCTGTCTCTGACGCGCGCGCAGACGCTCCGCGCCTTGGTGGAATCCGATGAGGTCGGGGCGGCGGAGTACAACCGTGCGTTCGTGGCAATGCAGTATTACGGATATTTGAGAAGGACTCCGGAAGCGGACGGCTATCAGTCGTGGCTCAAAGTTATCAACCAAGACCCGAACAATGTCCGGCTGATGGTCAACGGCTTTATGAACTCGGATGAGTATCGCCTGCGCTTCGGCAACCCGAACCAGTAAGCGATACACACTGCCCGCCGGAAAGTGAAAAGAAGAAAAGGCTGCCCTGTGCCGGGCAGCCTTTTCTTCTCGGCCGAACTCGCCTCAAGATATTCAAGGCGGATTCGGCATCATGCCGGAGTTCGGCGCAAGCCAAGACAGTAACCACACACAGCCCGGATTCCGGATGCGTTGCGGCGCGCCGGTCATCCTACCAATGATTTCAGCCGGAAGCGCGCCGGGCGCGGATTTCCTCCAGGCAAAAATTCTAGATTATAGACGACGGCGCGTTGTATATTGCGACGGGCAAGCTCAAGACGGCATTTACACGTCTTCCCGGTGTGCTCTTTCCTGCAACGCCAGCCCATTTCGCGTCCGGCATCGACGGCGAGTCTTCGCAGCTTTTGATAGCCCGCCGAGACGTTCCCGGCAGCCGCGGCGGTCTTGAAAAATATTGCCCCGCCGAATCCGGAAGACTCTGAGTATTGAATGTTTTGTTTCATACATGAAACAATGTATTGCGCACGGGCGAGATTTGTAGTATATAAAAAGCCTCGGGCGGCGTTTGAAAAAGAAGCGCAACTCGCACGACGGCTTTCCGGGATAATTCAGTGAGCGGGCGGACGGGTTCCGACTTACCATGAAGCTGATCAGGCAAACAATTCTCGTTTATCGGGAGGGGCGTTCCGATAAGGTTTACGAAGTTGATCTCTGCGAGGTCAGCCCGTCGGCTTATGTGGTCAACTTCCGCTACGGTCGGCGCGGCTCAAGGCTGAAAGAGGGAGTGAAAACCGTCTCGCCCGTGCCGCGCAGGGAAGCCGATGAAGTATTTCGGGATTTAGTTTACGCAAAGACTAAGAAGGGTTATCGAGAACTCGCCGAACCGGCTCCCGAACCCGTCTCCGCCCATCGAACCGTGACCCGCCCGGCAAACTCGGCGGCGCGCGAGCAAGCGGTCTTGACTCGTCTGCGCGCGGGCGCGAACAGCGCAACGGGTGATTGGCCTTTAGAGCGCGCGATCTGGCGCGCGGGCGAATTGGAATTGCGGGCTGCCGCGCCCCGCTTGCTCGATCTGATCGGCAGCGGCGGCGCGTTGCGCGACTACTGTATCGCCTGGGCTTTAGGCCGGTGCGGCGACGAAGGGGCGATCTCCGCCCTCGGCCGACTCTACGCCGATACCGCGACCCCTGACTTCGTTCGTCGTATCGCGGGCGAGGCGCTCTTGAAACTAAGCGACGAAAAGACCCGCTTCGGGTTCAAGTCGTCGGCGCTGGCGAGCCTCCCGCGCGAATTGCGCGGGCTTGCGGAGACAGGCACGGCGGACGCCTTCACCAACGCCCTCTCGACCTACCTGAACCCGGCCGATAACGAACGCTGCTCCGTACTGGATACGCTCTACCTGATCGATAACGCGCACGTGCGCCCCGCGCTCCGCCACATCCTGCGCACGGCTCCGCTCAGGCCAAACTACTTCAAGCGCATTCGCCACATCTTCAAAGCCGCGGAGTATCGTCACGACGCCGAAATCTATGGCCTCATCGCCTATCGCTTCGAAAAGGAGCGGGCTATGTTCGGCCGCACTTATCAATCCCTGACGGCCGGTAACAAACACTCTTACGTCTCTTTGGCGAACGGAACATATATCCCGAAAGGTCACCAAGAGATCAAAAAAGACGACGCGACCATCGCCTACGGGAGCCGCACCCGCGCCTACCTGCGCCGGCGCGCATGGCGGACGCTCCGCCGGTTGGGCGAATCGGGCGACGTTGAATACGTGCGTCTGGCCGTGGGCGTCCTGTTGCCTTTTTCAGACGCCGACGCGCAGCCGGTGCGCGAGGGCGGCGTGTACGAGTGGAAGACGAATCAGCCGCGCCGGGTGCGCTGGGATGCTTTCGCCCCTTACTGGGCGTTCAACCACATTCTCTACGCCAACAGCCCGCGTTACTTTCATAAAGAGAACACGGCGGCGTGGCGTTGCCGCGCTTCCTACCAGCCGGGCGACGCCGCGCCGGAGGCGCGCGAGGAGGCGTTCCCGGAGTTGTGGGAGCGGATGCCGGTCGGCTTGCTGCACCTCATCGCCGAGAGCAACTGTCGCCCCGTCCAGCAGTTCGCCGTCAAGGCCATGCGGGCTTGTGAGCAATTCTGCGCCGAACTCGACCGCGAAGCACTGCTGATCATCCTCGGCCGACCTTATGAAGAGACGGCTCGATTCGGCTTTGAATTATTGAAAGCGCGACTGCGCCCGGAAGACCCTGCCCACGCGCTCCTGCTCGCCGCCGCCAACTCTATCGCGCCCGATGTGCGCGCCGGGGCGCATCGCTGGATCGACGAGCGGCGTGAACGCTTCCTCGCCGACAGCGACTTCATGGCCGCGTTGACGACCAGCCCGCACCCGGACACGCGCGAGTTCGCACGGCGGCTGCTCACCTCGGCGGCCATCCCCGACGCGGCGGCGCGGACGCTCATCGGACGCCTCATCGCACATCTGACCGGCCTGAACGCAGAGCAGGGCGAGGAGGCGTCCGACATTGCCGCGACGTTATTGAAGAGTTTCGGCCGGCATCTGCGCACGCTCGGAGTCGGCGTCGTCCTCGATTTGCTGGCGCATCCGTTGAGGGAGGTGCAGGAACTCGGCGGCCACATCCTGTTGCTGCACGAGACGCGGCCTGCCGATTTGCCCGAAGAGATCATCATCAGCTTGATCAATTCGCCCTCCGAAACGGTGCGCGGTATCGGCGTCGGATTGCTCGGCGAACTCTCCGACGAGGCATTGCTCCGCCGCGAGGGCGTGCTCGTCGCGCTCTCCGAGCACGCCCTCGCCGACGTGCGAAACGCGATCCGCCCCATCATCCGCCGTTTGAGCCACAGCCCACACGATCCGGGCTTCGCGCGGCGGCTCGCGCACAGGCTCGTCGCCACGCTCCTCCGGCGCGAATCTCACGAGGGAGTGCACCGAAGCGTCGCCCGGTTGTTGCTGGATGAGATGGGCGCGGGCTGGGTTGACGACATCGACAAGGAACTCGCGCTTCGATTAGCTCACGCGCCGTCCGCTGAGGTTCAGCCGTTGGGCGGGCGTGTGATCGAAACGAAGGCGCGGGCGGCCGCCGCATGGGCGGAATCATTCGACACGGACGAGATCGCCGCGCTGGCCGACAGTGAAACGCGCGCGGTGCGGCAGGCGGCGCAGACGCTTTTCAGTCTGGTCTTAGACCGCTACCGGCAAGCCGCCAATCCCGCCGGCCACGCGGACGAGATGGCGCGGGCGGTGCGTTTGCTCGATGCGAAGTGGGATGATGCGCGCGCCTTCTTCTTCGAGACCTTCCGCACACGTTTCGGCGAGCAGGATTTTACGCCCGGCATCCTCGTCAGCGTCTGCGATAGCGTGCGCGCGGACACGCAGCGGTTCGGGCGCGAGTTGGTCACAAAGTATTTCAGAGAGGAATCGGGACAGGAATACATGCTCAAACTGAGCGAGCATCCTTCCTCCGAGTTGCAAATCTTCGTCAGCAATTATCTGGAACGTTACTGCGCCGACAGCCCGGAGCGGCTGCGTGAGTTGTCACACTATTTCACGACCGTTCTTTCGCGGGTGAATCAGTCGCGCGTGGCGAAGGCGCGCGTGCTCGAATTCCTGACCGTCGAAGCGCGGAAGAGTGAAGCGGCGGCGCGCATCGTCGCCGACATCCTCGTCCGCCAGTCGGCCACTATCGCCATCGGGCAGAAGGCGGCGGCGATTGAAGCTCTGCTCGCCATCGGCCGCGCCTACCCGGAGATTCCGTTGCCCCTCCGGGTCAAATTCGCGGAGGTGCGCCGTGCAGTTTGATTACACCTACAAAGGAAACTCCGCCGTGGCGAGCACGGCCGACAGCACGCGGATGTCTTTCGCGCCGGACGTGACGCGCGAGCCGACCTTCTTCACGGGACAATTAGGACGGAAGCTGGAATTTCGTGAAGCGATCAGCGCGCTGCACGACGTGGTGGTCTCAGACCTCCGGTTCAAGCCGAAAGACAAGTCCGCCTACAAAGAGTGGGCGGCGCGGCAGGAGGAGATCGACTGGCAACAGGTCGCCACGCAACGCCTCGCGGTGGCGGGGAAGATCAAGCGGTTGCAAGAGGAGTTGAGCGAACTCCAGCAGCGCAGTTCAATCCGCATGGGCGCGTTCTACAAAGCGAGGCAGGAGTATTTCAACTATCTCTACCAGAAGGAGAGAGATTTCTGGTTCGTGCTCGACCCCGTGATCACCGTCCACCCGGACGAACTCTTTTTCGAGTGCTTCAGCCAGGACGAAGCGAGTTACGGGCGGTTGGGCGCGAGCTACGAGGTCTTCGACCGGGTCGGAGAATTTGCCTGCGGCACGACGAACATAGATTATTCCGCGGCTCTCTACGACGAGTTTCAGAAGATTCGCACTTACAAGGACACGAGATTCGAGATCGATCCCACGGGCTTCGACGTGCAGACCACGGGCGAGGCGGATTACAAAGAGGTGAAGATCGATCTGCCCGACAGTTGGGTGCGCGGCTTTCTGCAAGTCAGTTCGGCGATGTCGTTGCCGAGCGTCGCGTTCGAGCTGCACCCGATGGACGTTCACAATCTCTGTTTCGTGCTGCGTCGCCGCCGCGAACGGAAGGGGCCGCGCGCCATGCGTTATCACCTGACGCCGGGCGAGGCGGTCAAAATCATCTTCGAGCCGTGGGAACTCGAAGTTGATTGCCCGCGCTCGATCTACGAGGGGAAGGAGCCGGACGTGATCCGCGTGTGGGGACGCCGCCGCCTACACATTCTCGAACGCCTGATCCCCGTCGCGCGCAAGTTCACCGTGCATCTTTTGGGCACGGGGCTGCCCTCCTTCTACATCGCCGATCTGGGCGATATGTCGTTCACGTTGGGCTTATCGGGATGGACGGCGAACGACTGGTCGCAGGCGGGCAATTTCGATCTCATGGCGCCGCGCGCCGATGTGGACGACCTCACCAAGCGACGCGTCTTCGCCGCGTTGAAGGAGAGTTGGTACGAAACGCCCGACCGGCTGGCCGCGCGGCTGGGTCTCAGCCGCGCCGTCGTGCTCGGCGCGCTGGGGGCGTACACGCAGGCCGGGCGCGCGATCTTCGACCTGAATAAAGGCGTCTACCGCGTGCGCGAGTTGAGCCGCGAGCCGCTCGCCATGGAACACCTGCGCTTCGCCAACCCGCGCGAAGAGAGCGCGACGCGGTTTCTCTTGCAACGCGATGCCGAGATCACTACGAGAGAGACGGACACGGCCGGGCTGACGACCTGGCGGGGAGCCGTGAAGGATAAGGATAAGACGTTTCAGCCGTCCGTGACGGCGGATCGAGATCAGCGGATGGTACGCGCCGAGTGTACCTGCAACTGGCACCGGCAGCACAAGCTCTTTCTGGGGCCGTGCGAGCACATACTGGCGTTGCGGATGCAGTCCGCGCGTCGTCGGAATTGACAACCCGGTTTGATTGTCAGGCGTAACGGCCAGAGCGTGACGAGCCTTGCAACCCGGACGGCGGATCGCCGTCCATGCGTAAAGCTGTGGGCATGCATCACTGGCCCGCTCTTGACTGTACGGTGCCGGGTCACCTAGCGCTTTAGCGGTTTGTCTCTCGCGGAGACAATGAGCGCTAGGTGACCCGCACCGTTCGAGTTGAGCGACCCAGTCCTCAGGCGTTTTCGAAGGGGACGAGTCGCGCTCTGGCCGTTTCGCGTGGCAATCAAACCGCACTCCCGGTCGCGTCCGGCGCGGCCTCCGTCTTTTATGTCCACCGAACGACCGAAAACACGCGAAGAGTTGTACGAGCGCATCCGCCAGACCTCGAAGACGGAGTTCGTGCTCGAAGACATGATCCGGCTCGGCTTCTGGCCGGAGCGGGGCGTGATGCCGCAAGACCCGGCGGAAGAAATTCACCGCCTCGCCGAACTCCAACGCGAACTCGGCCAGTTGCGCGCGGAGAACCGGCACCTCTCCAACGAGGCGGCGTTGCTCAAAGAGATGCGGAAACGCCGTCTGGCCGAATCGCGCCGCAAACGGCAAGAGACGAAAGAGCGGCGCGAGCGCGAACGCGAGGCGCGGGCGGCCGCGTGGCGAACCCGGCAAGAGAGGGAAATAGTATTTCTCGGAACAGCCGTGTCCGGCGGACTGAACTACGACGAATGCGACGTGGCGCGTTTACAGGCTTACGGGCTTCCCATCTTGCGCAACGCCGCCGAGATCGCGGACGCGGTCGGGATCAAGGTCAACGAGTTGCGCTTCCTCTCCTTCGACCGCAAGACTTCGACCGTGTCTCATTACGTGCGTTTTCAGGTTCCGAAAAAGAGCGGCGGCGTGCGCCTCATCTCCGCGCCGATGCCGCATCTGAAAGCCGTGCAGCACTGGATTCTGCGCCACATCCTGGAACAGGTTGCGCTCCACGACTGCGCGCACGGCTTTCGCGCCGGGCGTTCCATCGTCACGAACGCGCGCCCGCACGTCGGGGCGGAGACGGTCGTCAATCTCGACCTACAGGATTTCTTTCCCACCATTACTTACCGGCGGGTGAAAGGACTCTACCGCTCCTTCGGCTACTCGGAAGCGGCGGCCACCATCCTCGGTCTCTTATGCACGGAACCGACGACCGAAGAAGTCGAATTGGACGGGCGGAAATATTTCGTCGCGACGGGCGCGCGTCATCTGCCGCAAGGCGCGCCGACCAGCCCCGCCGTCACCAACGCCTTGTGCCGTCGCCTAGACCGCCGCTTGCTCAAACTAGCCGGCGAACTGGGTTTCACCTACACGCGTTACGCCGACGACCTGACATTTTCCGCCTCGGGCGAAAGTCTGCGCCATCTCAGCGGCGTGCTCGCACGGGTGAAGGCGATTGTCGAGCATGAAGGTTTCGCGGTGCATCCGGAGAAGACCAGAGTGCTGCGTCGCTCCCGGCAGCAAGAGGTGACCGGCATCGTCGTCAACAGCAGAGCGAACGTCTCCCGTCAGGAGTTGCGGCGTTTCCGCGCCACGCTCTATCAAATCGAAAAAGACGGCCACGGAGGAAAAAGCTGGGGACACTCTCAAGACGTGATCGCCTCGATTCAGGGTTTCGCGAATTTCGTCTACATGGTGAATCCCGAAAAGGGCGCGGAACTACAACAGCGCGTGCGCTTGATCGTCGAGAAATATGACTGGCAACCGGCTAAATTCACCCCCCGCCCCGCCGCCGCCCGACCTTTAAACAGAGAAGGACAGGCCGCCCCGCCCCCGGCCGGGAGCGACGACGATAACGCCGCTCCCGCGCCCCCGTCGCAAAAATGGTGGAAGCTCTGGTGACACCGCTCCCTCCGACCAATTCCCGTCCATAAGAATCACGAAGCCCTCGCCCGCCCGGCGTTTTACACGGGCTGGCCTGACGCGATGGCCGCGATCCGCGTGGCCGTGGAAGTCTTCCAAAAGAAATGCCGCCCGATTCAGCGAAGTCGGGGGAAGCGATGTAAAATGTCCGCTCGCGGCGGCAACATTTCCGTGAGGGGCGGCCGGCTTAGACAAAATCAGGGAGACGCACATATGAACGACGATTTCGACGATACCTCCGGGGCTGAGTTGACGGCCGACGAGGAGGCTCTGTTAAAGGAGATGCCGACGTTGACCGATGTCGGGCAGGCCAGGCGCACCTTTATGGGGCAGACGCTCGCGGGCGGCCTCGGCGCGTTCGCGCTGATGCTGCTGGAGAAGGAGCGCGCGCTCGCCGCCTTGGCCGCCTCGCCCGATGCGGTGTTCGCCGCCGCCCCGGCGTTGGAGAACCCGGTCAGGGTCGTGCTCAAGGTCAACGGCGCGGCCAAGACGCTGAACGTCGATTCACGCATGGTGCTCCTCGACGCCCTGCGCGAGCGGCTCGAACTAACCGGGACGAAGAAGGGATGCGATCAGGGGCAGTGCGGGGCATGCACGGTGCTCGTGGACGGCCGCCGCGTGCTCTCCTGCCTGACGCTCGCCGCGCAGGTGGGGGGACGCGAGGTGACGACCGTCGAGGGGCTTGCCAAGGGCGATGAGTTGCACCCCGTGCAGGCGGCCTTCATCAAGTACGACGGCTTCCAGTGCGGCTACTGCACGCCGGGGCAACTCTGCTCCGCCATCGGAATGCTCGAAGAGGCGCGGCGCGGCGAGGTGAGCCACGTCACGGCCGACGTGACGGCCGCCGGCACGCGGCTCACTAACGACGAGATACGCGAGCGGATGAGCGGCAATATCTGTCGCTGCGGCGCGTACCCGAAGATCGTCGCGGCCATTCAAGAAGTTCATTCGGGCACAGAGACGGCGCGCACCTGGCGTTTCGTCGAAGGAGAGGAACTGGCACGCGTCAGGAAGGAGGGCGCATCCGATGAGACCGTTTAAGTACGTGCGCGCGAGCGACGCGAACGCGGCCGCCCGGTCGGTCGCGGCGAACCCGCGGGCGAAGTTTCTGGCGGGCGGCACGAACATCCTCGATTTGATGAAAGAGGATGTCGAGCGTCCCGACGAGTTGGTGGACTTGACGCGCCTGAAACTCGCCGAGATCAAGGCGGCGGGCGGCGGCGTCTCCATCGGCGCGCTGGCGAAGAACACCGACACCGCCAACCACCCGCTCATCCGCAAGAACTATCCGCTCCTGACGCAGGCCATCGTGGCGGGCGCATCGGGGCAGCTTCGCAACATGGCGACCAACGGCGGCAACCTCTTGCAGCGCACGCGCTGCCAGTACTTCTACGACACGGCGATGCCCTGCAACAAGCGCGAGCCGGGCACGGGCTGCGGCGCGCTCGAAGGGCTGAACAGGATTCACGCCATCTTCGGCTGGAGCGACAAATGCGTCGCCACCTACCCCGGCGACATGGCGAACGCGCTCTACGCCCTCGACGCCGTGGTGAAGATCAGGGGCGCGAGCGGGCGCGAGCGCATCATCCCCGTCACGGAGTTTCACCGCCTGCCCGGCGACACGCCTGAGCGTGACACCAACCTCGCGCACGGAGAGTTGATTACGGCTATCGAACTGCCGAAGTCCAACTTCGCGAAGAACTATTACTACCTGAAGGTCAGAGACCGCGCCTCTTACGCCTTCGCTCTCGTCGCCGTGGCCGCCGCCATCGAACTGGACGGCGGTCGCATCAAGCAGGCGCGCATCGTGCTCGGCGGCGTGGCGCATAAGCCGTGGCGGAGCCTTGAGGCCGAAGGCGCGCTGGCGGGCAAACCGGCGTCGGAGGAGAACTTCGGGAGGGCTGCCGGGTTGGCTCTCAAGGATGCGAAACCGCTCGCGCATAACGTCTACAAAGTCGAGTTGGGGAAGCGCGCAATCGTGCGCGCCCTGATGCGCGCGGCCAAGTTGGCCTGAACGGGGAGGGGGGATTATGCCTAGATACATCGGGAAAGAGATGAGCCGCGTGGACGGCGTGGCGAAGGTGACGGGCAGGGCGAAGTACGCGGCCGAGTTCCGCGCGCCGAACCTCGCCTACGGCTTCATCGTGCTGGGCACGGTGGCGAAGGGCACGATCACATCCATCGACACGCGCGAGGCCGAGCGGTCGCCGGGCGTGGTCCGCGTCTTCACGCACCTGAACACGCCGAAGCTCGGGCCGAAGGCCTCGCACGAGCAGTCGCCGCCGCGCGCGCGGGAGGAGCGGGACAAGTCTTTCCGCGCGCTCCAGTCGGACAGAATCTTCTTCAACATGCAGCCCAT
>DASQNL010000201.1:0-1790 GCA_035644995.1 Pyrinomonadaceae bacterium
CATCGGCGAGACGATGGCAGTCACGATGGTGATCGGCAACCGCGCGCAGATCAGCGCGTCGCTGTTCGAGCCGTCGTACACCATCGCCTCCGTCATCGCCAACGAGTTCACGGAAGCGACCGAAGCCATCTACCTGAGCGCGCTCGTCGAACTCGGGCTGATTCTCTTTCTCGTCACTTTCATCATCAACGCCGCCGCCCGCCTTCTCGTCTGGAGCGTCACGCGCTCGACGAGCGGCACGGCGAGGGCTTAAAACTTAGTTTCAGGTTTCAAGTTTCAAGTTTCAGGTTTAAGACAAACGGCCTCCGACCTCATTCCTGAAACTTGAAACTTGAAACCTGAAACCTGAAACTTATATGCCGACGATGCACGCCAGACGCTACGCGACGAACGCCGTGATGACGACGTTGACGGCCGCGTGCGCCTTCTTCGCCGTCGCCATGCTCGTGCTGATTCTCGGCTACATCGCCTATCGCGGCCTCGGAGCGATCAGCTTTCAATTTCTGATCGAAACGCCGAAGCCGGTCGGCGAAGGCGGCGGCATCGGCAACGCCATCCTCGGCACGCTGATCCTGCTCGCGATGGCCTGCGTCGTCGGGATGCCGTTCGGCATCGCCACGGGAATTTACCTCGCCGAGTACGGCGCGGGTCGCTTCGCCTCGCTCGTGCGTTTTCTGACCGATACGCTGACGGGCATCCCCTCGATCCTCATCGGCGTCTTCGTCTATACGATCATCGTGCTGCCGATGAAGCAATTTTCGGCGATGGCGGGCGGCATCGCGCTCGCCATGATCATGATCCCCATCGTGGCGCGCACGACCGAGGAGATGATCCGGCTCGTGCCCGCGAGTTTGCGCGAGGGCGCGCTCGCGCTCGGCGCGCCGCAGTGGCGCGTGACGACGGAGGTCGTCTTGCCCGCCGCCGCTTCCGGCATCGTGACGGGCGCGATGCTGGCCGTCGCGCGCGTCTCCGGCGAAACCGCGCCGCTCCTGTTCACGGCCTTCGGCAGCCGCTTCTTCAACGTCTATCTCGACCAGCCGATGGCTTCCCTGACCGTGCAGATTTACAGTTACGCCATCTCGCCCTACGACGAATGGCACGCGCAGGCGTGGGCGGCCACGCTCATTCTGATGACGCTCATCCTCGTCATCAACATCACCGTCCGCTTCTTTACGCGGGGGAAGATTTAGGCCGTGACGGGTGACGGGTGACGGGTGACAAGTTAAAACTAAAACTTGTTCTTTCCTGTCACCCGTCACCCGTCACCCGTCACTTAAGAATATGTCAACGACCGCACCATCTTTTATGAGCGAGCCGCGCGCCGACGAGCCGCGGGCGGAGCAGGCGCGCGGCGAGGCGCAGCCGAAAGTGAGCGTGCGCGATCTGAACTTTTTCTACGGCGGCACGCAAGCGCTTTTCAATATCTCGTTGGATATTGCGGAGCGGCTGGTGATGGCCTTCATCGGCCCTTCGGGCTGCGGCAAGTCGACCTTTCTGCGCACGATCAACCGGATGAACGACACGATTCCGGGCACGCGCGCATCGGGCGAAGTCTTGATCGACGGGGAGGACATCTACGCGCCGGGCTTGAACGTCGTGGACTTGCGGCGCCGGGTTGGGATGGTCTTTCAGAAGTCGAACCCGTTTCCCAAGTCCATCTTCGATAACGTGGCCTACGGCCTGCGGGTCAACCGGCTGACGGAGAACAAGACGGAGTTGCAGGACCGCGTCCAGCAGGCGCTCGAAGACGCGGCCATCTGGTCGGAGGTGAAGGATCGGCTCAAGACTTC
>DASQNL010000202.1:0-7338 GCA_035644995.1 Pyrinomonadaceae bacterium
AGATGCGCCTTGAACGCCACGAGCGGCATCCGCTTCGACGACGCCACGGCGTGCGCCTTCGCCCCGTTCGTCTCGTTCGCTCCGTTCGCCCCGTTCGTCTCTTTCGTCTCTTTCGTCTCTTTCGCCCCGTTTCCCCGCGCCGCTCCCTCGACGCGCCGCGCCAAAGCGCGCGCGCGCCCCGTCGCATCAATCGTGACGGCCGCGCGCAGTTCCCATTCCGCGCCGCGCCGCTCGATGCGCACGCCGCCCACGCGCCGCCCCTCATCCGCAAACAACAACCCCGCGACTTGCGCCTCTTCCAAAACCTCCACCCCCGCCGCCCGCGCCCGCAGCATCAAACGATGATCCATCTCCGCGCGACTCAAACCGAGCGCGCCCCCCGCGCCCTCTCCCTCCGTGCCGAACCACGCGCTCGGCACGTCCACCCGCCGCCCGCTCCGCGCGAAAAAAACCGTCTCGCCGACGCGCGCCCCGCCCGCACGCTTCATCTCGTCCAACACGCCGAGCCGCGCGAAATGCGCGAGACATTCCGGCGAAATAAATTCCCCGCACAACTTCGCGCGCGGAAATTGTTCCCGCTCCACCAACGCCACGCGCGCGCCGCGCATCGCCAGATGGATGGACGCGCTCGTCCCCGCAGGCCCGCCGCCCACCACCACCACGTCATAATCTTTTGCGAAGCCCGCGTCCATCCTCAAACCTCTCTCCTTACTTGCCCGCGCTCAACACCAAACGGAACGGAAACCGGCGGCGCACCTCGACCCCGTCGAGCTGCGCCGCGGCGGCGAGTCGTCGTAGTTCGAGGGCGCGAAAGCCGCGCCGGATGGAGAGCGCGCCGTCTTCGCGGACGAGACGATTGCGCAGGAAGAGTCGGCCGACGGTCGTGTAGAGAAAATAGGCGACGGCGTGCCGGTGCAAATCTATGACGAACAACCGCCGCCGCGCGACGCGCTTGAACTCGCGCAAAATCTCGACCACGCCTTCATCCCGAAAATGATGCGTAAAGAGCGAGCAGATAACGTAGTCGAAAGCATCGTCGGCGAACGGCAGGTGGAACGCATCGCCCTGCACCGCGCCGATCTCGGCGAAGTCGCGCGACTCTTCCAGAATCGCCCGCGCCGAACGTTCATTCAACTCAAGCCCCACGAGCCGCGCCGCCCGCCACCCGCGCCCGCGCGCCTCATGCGCCGCCACGCGCAACAACTCGCCCGACCCCGCCCCCACGTCGAGCAGCGAAAACTCCCGCCGCCCCGTCCGCTCCAACTCCGGCGCGAGCGAAGCCCTGAGCGCACGCGCATCCCCCAGCCACTCGTTGATGCGCCGGAGTTCGACCAGACACCCCTCGTACTCCTCCGGCGTATAATCGCCCTTGTCCAGATGCTCTAACTCATAACTGCGCCGGGTAAACATAAAATGGGTTTCAGGTTTCAATGAAGGAGTTTCAGGTTTCAAGTTTCAAGTTTCAAGTTCAAAACAAAGAACCCTGAGCTTCTGTCCTGAAACCTCAAACCTGAAAGTTATTCTTTCAGACCTGAAACTTGAAACTTTCAACTTGAAACTTTTTCTACCACGAGCGCGCTGTTCTTCGAGCCGAAGCCGATGCAGTTGCAGAGGGCGACGCGCACGCCGGCCTCGCGGGCGACGTTGGGCACGTAGTCGAGATCGCAGGCGGGGTCGGGTTCGTCGAGGTTGATGGTGGGCGGGATGTGGCCGGTGTTCATGGCGCAGAGCGCGGCGGCTAGACCGGCCGCGCCCGATGCCCCTTGCGGATGACCGATCTGCGATTTCGTCGCGGACATCGGGATGCGGCGCGCATCGGCGGCGAAGGCGAGTTTGAGGGCTTGCGTCTCGATGCGGTCGTTGAGCAGCGTGGCGGTGCCGTGGAGGTTGACGTAATCAACTTCCGAGGGCGCGCGCCCGGCGTCTTCGAGCGCGAGGCGCATGGCGCGCGCGGGTTCTTCGCCCGTGTCTTCGAGCCGGACGCGATGATAGGCGTCGCACGTTGCGCCGTAGCCCGTAACTTCGGCGTAGATTTTTGCGCCGCGCGAGCGCGCGCGATCATAGTCTTCGAGGACGTAAATCCACGCGCCTTCGCCGAGCACGATGCCGGAGCGGTCGCGCGAGAAGGGGCGCGAGGCGCGCGCCGGATCATCGTTCCAGTCCTTCGTCAGCACGGTCATCAGGTTGAAGCCCGCGAGGATGCCGGGCGCGATGGGCGCGTCAACGCCGCCCGTGAGCATGGCGTCCTGACGACCGAGCGCGATGTGTTGGGCGGCGTAGGCGATGGCGTCGGTCGAACTCGTGCAGCCGGTCGAGATGATGTGCGAGAGGCCGCGCAGGCCGAAGGCCATCGAGAGTTCGGAGGAGAGGCCGCCGTGCGTCGAAGCCGGAATCGTGTAGACGCTCGCCTTCGCCGTTTCGTTCGTGAAGTAATATTTGTACTGCTGTTCGGTGAACGCGAGACCGCCGCCGCCCGTGCCGAGCACGACGCCCACGGCGCGCCGCTCGTCCAAACTCAGATCGGAAAAATGAAGCCCCGCGTCTGCCAACGCCTCGCGCGCGGCGCGGAGCGCGAGCGGCACGGTGCGCGGCACGTGCTTGCGATCCTTCGGGCTGACCTCCGCCTCCCAGTCGAAACCGCGCACCTCGGCCGCGATCTTCACCGGCGACGCGCTCACGTCGAAGCTCTCGACGCGCCGCACGCCGCTCTCGCCCGCGACGAGCGCGCCCCAGAACGCCTCGCGCCCGATGCCGACGGGCGTCACGCAGCCCATCCCCGTAATTACGACGCGCCGCAATTGCCGCACAGTTCTCAACATATTGCCTTAAATCTTCGCAAGGAGTTGTTTCGATAGTATCGAAGGAGACGCACCAAAGCATAACATCGCGCGCAACGCTCCGACTAACACGCCGCTTCCCTTCCCCCGCCCACGCGTCAAACCCTTGTTTCACGCTTGAAATAAAGTATTGCACGTGAAAACGCGCTGTGATATAAGCTGCCCCGCCACACCTCGCGTCGGAAAATTTTTGGTCGGGTTTAAAGGAGAGAATTTATGACCGGCAGCACGAAACATGTCCCGGAGGGCTACCACTCCATCACGCCTTATCTGCACATCACGGGCGCGGCGCGCGCCATCGAGTTTTACCGGGAGGTCTTCGGCGCGACGGAGGTGATGCGGATGGACGCGCCCGGCGGAAAGATCGGTCATGCCGAGATCAAGATCGGCGACTCGCACGTCATGCTGGCCGACGAGTTTCCGGAGATGGGCGTGCGTAGCCCGCAATCATATGGCGGTTCGCCCGTGTCGCTGCTGCTCTATGTGGAGGACGTGGACGCGTTGGCCGAGCGCGCCGTGGCGGCGGGGGCGCGGCTGCTGAGTCCGCTGGAAGATAAATTCTACGGCGACCGGATGGGCAAACTCGAAGACCCGTTCGGGCACATCTGGGCTATCGCCACCCACACGGAAGACGTGTCGCCCGAAGAGATGCAGAAACGCGTGGCGGCCTTGCACGCCTGACGGCGACGACGCGCGAGCGCGGGCGGCGATCAGTTCTCGCCGGACTCGGACGCCGGTGTCTCTGCTGAAGCCGATCAGCGGCGGGGTCGTGCGCGCGGCGGCTCCGCCGACTTCGGCAGGCTCAGCAGATTGGCGAACAGGCGATACGCGCCGGGGACTCCGGCCGGCAGTTGGCGAAACCAGGCGTAGGACGTATAGACGTAGTGGCCGCGCCCGATGCGCGCGTAGACTTGGCCGCCGTTCTGCGTCGGCTCGCCCGCGTCGTGTGATTCGAGGAGCGGCGTGTAGCCGGGGTCGAAGGTGATGAAGTTGTAGAGGTTGCGCTCCTGCACCCAGCCTTGCCAGTCGGCGGCGTGGATGCGGTTCGGGAAGTTGAAGGCGGGGTGCGCGGGCGCGAGGACGTTCACGGGCGCGATCTCGTCAACCACGCGCGCAATCGTCGGCGACCCGCCCGCGCGTTGCGGCGCGACCTCCATCGAGGCCGGCAGGGGCGGCAGTTTCTTCGCGGCGTAGTCCGGGCGTTGATACTGCACGATGAGCGCGCCGCCACGACGGACGAACTCGATGAGCCGCGCGTGATGCGCGACGAAATCGGGGCGCGTCTGCGAGGCGCGCACGCCGACGACGATGGTATCGAAGCGCGCGAGGTCGCCCGTCGAGAGTTGCGCCTCTTCGAGCAACGTCACGTCGAGACCCATCCGCCTGATCGCTTCCGGCACTTCGTCGCCGCTGCCCATGATGTAGCCGACGCGCACGCTTGCCACCCGCAAATCGAAGACCCTCACGGTCGTCTCGGCTTCCGTGTAGTAATAGTGCGTCCGGATGTGGGGGTAACTGATCGCGTGTTGGCTGCGAGCGAAAAGGAGCGATTGCGACGCCTGCGGGTCGCGCACACGTCTCGTCCCATCCTCGAAGAGACTGGCCGTCGCGCGCAGGTGATACGTCCCAGCCCGCGCGCCGGGGGGAATCGTGAGCATGTGCGGCAACGTCGCGCGCTCGCCTTCGGACGGAAGTTTGAAAGGCGTCGTCGCCGTCAACCACCAGCCACCGGGAGGAGAGGCGAGAGCCAGGCTCCCGGTGGCGCTCGCACGCTCCGCACGCTCGGCCGCAGGCCGGACGTTATTCACCAACTGGTAAGTCACCGGCCGCTTGCGGTCGCGCGCGTCGAGCGGCACAACGATGAGCGCGGGATCAACCTGCACGCTCAACGCCGGCACGACGTTCAACTCGCGCCGCACCTCGCCGCGCACCGCGTCGAGATAACGGTACTCGACCGGCGCGCCGACCGTTTGCGGCGACGCGCCCGCGTCAACGACGACTTCGCCCGTCAGCAACGGCGGCGCGAACGGCTCGGTCTGCGGGTCGTCTTTGCGCCAGACGTACATGTCGCCTTTGCGCCGCGGCGGCTCGCCGGTGCGACGCGTCAGCCAATAGGGCTGCGTCGGCTCGGCATCCGCCGGCACGTGGACGCGAAAATATGCGGACGACGGCGCGGCCTCGCGCGCGGTGAACGCGGTCTCGGTCTTCGCGGGATCGGAAAGTCGTTCGACCCGCCAACCTTCCGGCGCGCGCAGGCGCAACTCCGCGATACGCCCCGCCATCCGGTCGGGCGTGAAGGCGCGCACGGCGACGACGAACGAACCGCCGGGCGCGACCGTCTCGGCGTCCGCCAGCGCATCCACGCGCAGACCGAGGGCGAGTCGCAGGGCTTCGCGGAACTCGCGCTCTTTGTGCGCGAGCAGGAAGTCGGCCTCGGCGCGCGCTTCGGGAGAATCATCGAGAACGGCGAGTTTTCGTCGGGCTGCCGAGATGTCGTTGAGTCCGCCGACGAGCGCGGTGATGACGGTGAGCGGATCGAGCGCGTTGAATTTTTGGAGCGCGGCGGCGGCGGCCTGTTCGATGCGTTCGAGGTCGCTTGAGAGCGCGTCATTGTTGCGTAAGCCCGCCGCGCGCATGATGCCGCGAAGCGTGGGGTCGAGACCGTCGTAGATGCCCTGTTCGACGGCCGCCGTCTGCAACGGACTGGGGGCGCGTTCGACGAGGCGCACGCGCGACGTTTGCGCGCCGCGCAACTCCAGCGCGGCCTCGCCCTGCGACTTGTGCTGGCTGCGTCCCTCCATCGCGAGTTCGTAGAAACTCCGGCCGAGCAACGGATCGAAACGCCCCGTGTCGATCTCGACCACGCCCGCCGCCATCTCTCCCTGCGCTGCCGCCGCCGCTTGCCCGAAGTGGCTCACATAAAATTTCTTCACCTGCCACGGGCGCAAGCCCTCCGCGAGTTGGGCGGGAAAGGAGGCGGGGTCGGCGGCCGCGCGCAGCGCGAGCGGCGTGAGGTATCCGGCGAATTGATGTTGGCCGTGGCCGTCGGCGGGCGTGCCCTGCCAGCGTGAGACGACGATGAACGGGCGGAAGCGACGTATCACGCGCACCATGTCTTCGAGAATTTCGCGTTCGTTCCAACGCCTGGCGGTCTCTTCGCGCGTCTTGGTGAAGCCGAAATCGAAGGCGCGCGTGAAGAACTGTTCGCCGCCGTCGAGCCGGCGCGCTTGCAATAGTTCTTCGGTGCGAATGATGCCGAGCGCGTCGAAGAGTTCCGCGCCGATGCGATTCTGCCCGCCCTCGCCGCGATTCAGGGAGAGGTAGCCGACGCGCGCGCCGTCGCCGCGTGCGAGCCGTGCGATGAGCGCGGAGTCTTCGTCGTCCGGGTGCGCGCCCGTGTGCAGGACGCTCGCCGTCGTTTGCAGGCGGCGCAGGATGAGACCCAACCCCAACGCGCCCTCCTCGTAAGTCGCGCGCACCCCTTGCGCGCGCGCGACGGGCGCGACGGGCGCGACGAAAGAGCCGTTAGTTAAAACCGTAACGACGCAAGCGAGCGCGATGAGACGATTGAAGAGACGACGCATAAAAGTTTCAGTTAATCCAGGCTCGGCTAAACAATCGGTTATCAAGTTATATGAAAATTAACTTTGCTCCCGTCCCGTCGGGACGTTTGAGAATAGCCCGGCGCTTTAGTGCGGGAACGAAGTTGGGAATGATGCCTGAGTCCCGTAGGGACGGTTGAAATTTCCGCGCCACGATCTTCAATCGTCCCTACGGGACTCGCATGTATTAACCTACGCACACCCGGCGATAAATCGCCGGGCTATTTTCAATCGTCCCTGACGGGACTGCTCGAACGACTTCTTAGGACGCCTGCGGATCACGCACCGATAAACTCAACAGGTAGCCGACAACGACCACGACGAGGCAGCCGACGACGTTGAACCAGAGGAAAGCGATGTCCGTAAAACGGCTCGCGATCCAGACGGACGTGATGCCGAAGAGTAAGCCCCAGAACGCGCCGCGTGAGCGTGCGCGCGGCACGGCGACGGCGAGCACGAAGACGCCTAAGAGCGACCCGTAGAAGAACGAGCCGAAGCGGTTGACCACTTCGATGAGCGAGCCGAGCGAGGTGGCATAGAGCGCGACGAAGCAGGCGAAGACGCCCCACACGCCCGTCGCGATGCGCCCGACGCGCACGTAGTGGCGGTCGTCGGCCTCCGGGCGGTAGTGGCGGCGGTAGAAGTCGATGGTCGTGGCGGTGGCGAGCGAGTTCAACTCCGCCGAGATGCTCGACATGGCGGCGGCGAAGATGGCGGCGATGATCAACCCGATCACCCCGGCGGGCATGTTCTGCACGACGAAGGTCGGAAAGACGTAGTTGACATCGGTGAAGGTCTTGTTGCCGCTCGCCTCCCGGACGAGCGCGACGCCGCGCCCGCGCGCCTCGTTGAATCCCTTGTTCGCGGCGAGATAAGCCTCGCGCGCCGCCGCCCGCGCC
>DASQNL010000203.1:0-3800 GCA_035644995.1 Pyrinomonadaceae bacterium
GCTTTGAAATGAAAAAGCGCGTCGCTTACCCCGACACCTCTTCAAGTTAATAACTTGAACTTTCCGCTTCAAATTAACGAATAAAAGGTGCGCGAATAAATTTCTCGACGAGATATTCGGCTTTATCATCTCGCGCTTGACTTTGGGCGCGGGCGCATGGATGCTTTTCGACGCATGTTCAATTTGGAACGTTTCATCGGCGAGGTGTTGGACGGGAAGTATCGTCTGGAGCGCCTGCTCGGGCAGGGCGGGATGGGCGCGGTCTATCTGGCGACGCATCTCGGCACGGAGCGCCCCGTCGCCTTGAAGCTCATCACGCCGGAGTTCATGCGCAACGACGAGTTCGTCGAACGTTTCAAGCGCGAGGCGCGCGCGGCGGGACGACTCCGCCACCCGAACGTGGTGGACGTGACCGACTTCGGTTTCGCGCAGGTCGGCGCGCAGCGCGTGGCCTATCTCGTGATGGAATATCTGGACGGGTGCACGCTCGGCGACGTGCTGGCCGAAGAGTCGCGCCTGCCCGTCGATTGGGTGGTGGACATACTGGAACAGACCTGTTCGGCGGTTGACGAGGCGCACCAGCAGGGCGTCGTGCACCGCGACCTCAAGCCCGACAACATCTGGCTCGAACCCAACCGCTTCGGAGGCTATCGCGTCAAGGTGCTCGACTTCGGCATCGCCAAACTCGCGGACGCAGCGGGCGAATTCCCACCCGTCACGTCGAACGCACTCACCGCCGCGACCGGAACGCAAAACACCTCTCAAAGCGGCGCGCACGCTGAAGAGCAGCCGCAACAGTCGCAGTTGGATGTGGTGCAGGCGTCAATCGCGCGCGCGGCCTCGTCGGTCGGGCGTTCGTCGTCGTCGGGTTCGGGCACTGGCGGCGGCGCTTCGTCTCGCGGCGCAACGTCTCAAGGGTCTCAAGGGGGCGCGTCCGAAGCGGCGACGCAACTACAACTCTCGGACGCGGACGACGCGGAACAACCGCAGACGCTTATCTTCCCGCCGCCCGCTGCGGCGTCAGCGGCGACGCAACAACAGCCTTCGGCGCAAGCGCAGCCGGAGCTGACCGCTGCCCTGCATGAGCCGCGCGCGACGCAGGCCGAGCAAGACGGCGACCAGACGCGCATCTTCGACCACACGACCGCCGGAAACAAGCCGAACGAGTTGCAGACGGCTGCGGCGGCGGGCGTCACGCGCGTCGGCGCCATACTCGGCACGCCGCTCTACATGTCGCCCGAACAGTGTCGCGGCCAGCGGCTCGACGCGCGTTCCGACATCTATTCTCTCGGCGTCATCGCCTACCAGATGCTCACGGGCGAGACGCCTTTCGCGGGCGATATGGTCTCCGTGATGCGGCAGCACATGGAGGCTCAGCCGCCGCCCCTGCGCGACAAAAACCGCAAGGTGAAGGGAAAGCTGGCGCGGCAGGTGATGCTGGCGCTCAAGAAGAACCCTGTGGACCGACCGGCGAGCGCCGCCGGGTTCGCCTCCGCCCTGCGCGGCAGTTCGGAAGGCATCGGCTCGCTTCTGACGCGCGCCTTCGCGCTCTACAGCGAACACTTCCCGAAGTTCCTGCGCATCTCGCTGCTCGCGCACCTGCCCGTCATCGTCATGCTGTTCGTGATGCTCGGCTTCGACGCTTTGCAGCGCGCGAAGGTGATGCCGAGGTGGCTGACCATCGCGCTCATCATCGTCCTGACGTTGCTCAACGTCGTCGTCAGTTTCCTGTCCACCTCCGTCATCACCGCGATGACCGCGCTCATGGTGACGCAACTGCACGTCGCCCCGATGCGACCGCTCTCCATGCGCGACGCGCTCGCGGTCTTGAAGCGACGCTGGCGACCGTTTTTGCGCACGAGCATCCGCGTCAGCTTTTCGGTGATGATCGGCTTCGTGCTGTTCTTCATCCCCGGCTTCATCCTGCTGGTCAAGTATTCGCTCTACGCGCCCGTCGTGTTGATGGAGGGACTGGAGAAGCGCGACGCGCTCAAACGCGCCAACGAGCTTTCGCGCCGCTCGCGCCGCACCGTCGTCGCCCTGTTGCTCATCCAACTCGTACTGCCGTTTATCGTCGGCGCAATCGTCGGCTTCTTCTCGGTTAAGTTGAAGGGCGGCGGCGGCGGTCTGATCCTGACCTCCAGCTCGCAAGTGCTCGGTCGGCTCGCGCCGCTTTTCAACATCATCACCGTGCCGCTCATCTCCATCTCGACCGCGCTCCTTTACCTGAAGATGCGACAACTCGGCGGCGAGACGTTCAAAGACACGCTCGAACAATTCGACAACGTCGATGCGCCGCGCAGCCGCTGGCAACAACGCATGCGCCATCGCCTCACCGTCAACACGCCCGCCAGCCGCGGCTGAGCAACACGCGCGCGACGCACACGCACACGCGAAACCTAACCACAACCGACCGACGCTTTCGGCCAATACTCTCGACAAACTCTCCTTCACAATTCTCTCTCGCCGAGGAAGCATGCCGCGAAAGTTTTCTTACACGAGATTTTTAAGCACGGCGATCTGCCTGCCGCCTCGAATCAACGAATCAATTCTCCCCCGTCCTTTTTTTTCCCTTCCGCCCCGACCTGTGATATAGAGTCTCCGCTTCATCTATGCAGTCGGCGCGCAAGCAAAGCCGCAAACCGCGCGCCCATCCCGAAGTAATCTGCGTCACCGCACCAACGCTGCAATCCTCGTGCGGTCGCAACAACACCTTGAATCGTTCTCAATAAATACTTGCACGAGGGCTTGCTCCGAGAGGAGATGTTCCGGTTGCGTAAGGTTTCGCCCGGCCTTGAAATGTTTCCGCAGATTTCCGCATATGTTTATGAGCGCGATTCCTAATAAATTCAGTCTGAAAAATCAGCCCCACACGTGACAGGAAAAAACCTGTTTCCGGTTGCCCACAACATCTTGCCCGCCGGACTCAAGAACCCCGGTTTAAAAGGAGACCCAACATGCTATTCGGATCGACCGTGCTGGAAGTAGCCATCGGGATGATCTTCATCTACCTGCTGCTCAGCCTCCTGGCCTCGGCCATCAACGAGTACATCGAAGCGTTGCTTAACAATCGCGGTAAGAATTTGCGCAAGGGGATCGAACTGCTGCTCAACGATCAGGGCGATAAAGACGCAGGGCATCAAGACCTTGCCACCGCTCTTTACAATCACGGACTCGTTCGCGGCCTCTTTCGCGGACACGACGGTCGCAAACTCCCCTCCTATATCCCTTCGCGCACCTTCGCCCTCGCCCTGTGGCACATGGTGAGTAAGGACAAACCGGGGGAAGGCGGCGCGGCTACCCTCCCGCAGATCAGGAGCGCCATCGACAAGCTCCACAATCGTGAATTGAGAGAAGCGCTCGACGCTCTGATCGACGACGCGCAGGGCAATTTCGATCAGGCTATCAAGAACGTCGGCGACTGGTTCGAGGCGGGCATGGATCGCGTTTCGGGCAGGTACAAGCGCAACGTGCAGATGATCCTGCTCGCCATCGGCTTCATCATGGCCGCCGCGCTCAACGCCGATTCCATCAACATCGGCAAGGCGCTCTTTCAGGATGACGCGCTCCGCAACGCCATCGTTAAACAGGCGGAGAACGTCGGCCCACTGCCGACGCCCACGCCCGCGCCGCAGCCGACGCCGACACCGGCCAACGAGGAGGAGGCCAGGCAACAAAGAGAGCAGGCCGACAAAGATCGTCAGGCTAGAGAAGACGCCGCGCTACAACGCGTGCGAGACATACGCACCCAACTCGGCGCGACCGGATTGCCGCTCGGCTGGGTCGCCACGACGTTCGAC
>DASQNL010000204.1:0-1507 GCA_035644995.1 Pyrinomonadaceae bacterium
TGCGAACATCCTCTCGATTACCGGATGGCGGCCCGCCGTGATGCGCAGGAGCGGCGTCTCCGAGATGACCGGACGCACGTACTTGAACCCGGCGGCGACTTCCGCGAACGATGCGACCACGTCGAGATGCGCGATTGAGGAAGCAGCCGCGAGAATCTCGTCGCGGCTCTTACTGATCTCGGCGCAGACCTGGCGGAAGATGTTCGTTTCGAGTTCGCCGATGCGCTCCTGCGCGTTGACGACGAGCGATTCATGCTCCTTGAGTTCGAGCGTGACGAAGCGTTCGGCTTGCGCCAGCGTCTGCTTGCGCGTGTAGCTCGCGGGGACGAGATGAAGGTTCGGTCGCGTGACTTCGATGTAGTGGCCGAACACTTTGTTGTAGCCGACGCGCAGGCTCTTGATGCCGGTGCGGGCGCGCTCGCGCTGTTCCATCTCGGCGAGATAGGTCTTGCCGTTGCGCAACAACTCGCGCAGCTTGTCGAGTTCGTCGGAATAGCCCGCGCGAATGATGCCCCGGCCTTCGCCGCGTTTCGGCAATTCGTCGGCGACGGCTTCGCGGATGATGCGCGCCGCCTCCGTACACGCCGGAAGCGCGGCCAGCAAGGCGGCGAATCTCTTTTGATCTTGTTGCAAGACCGCGCGCACGCGCGGCAGCGTCTCCAGACTTTGCCCCAGCGCGAGCGCCTCCTGCGCCGTCGCCGCGCCGGCACGGGCGCGACCCGACAGGCGTTCGAGGTCGTGGACGAATTCAAAGGCGGCGAAAAGCTCCGCGCGCGCCTTGTCGTGTTCCGCGAACCACGCCACCTGTTCGTGGCGACGCATGATCTCGGTCACGTCGAGCAGCGGTTGGCGCAGGTATTGGCGCAGGCGTCGGCCGCCCATGGCGGTGCGGGTGGCGTCGAGCGTCGAGAGCAGAGAGGGCGCGCCGCCGTGGCTGTCGAAAATTTCCAGCGAGCGGAGAGTCTGCGCGTCGAGCAGCATGAAGTTGCCGGTGTGGTAACTCGTCAGCCGCGTCAACTGACCGGCCGAAGCGGCCTGCGTGTCGCGCAGGTAGGCGATGATCGCCCCGGCGGCCGAAGCGGCGAGCGGCGTGCGGGAGAGACCGAAGGCGGCGAGCGAACGGGTCTGGAAATGATTGAGCAGCGCGCCGCGCGCGAGTTGGACGGCGAAGTAATCGTCGTTGCAGCGCGTGATGAAGCCGGGCAATTCGGCATCGGGAGTTTCCAGACCGCGCGCGACGAGTATTTCGGAGGGCGCAAGGCGTTGGAGTTCGGGGATGGCGGCGGCGGCGGCGAGTTCCGTGGCGGCAAACTCGCCCGTGGTCACGTCGGCGTAAGCGACCCCGGCGCGCCGCCCGTCGGTGCAGAAGGCGGCGAGATAGTTGTTGACTTTACTGCGCAGCAGGCCGGGTTCGATGATCGTGCCGGGCGTGACGACGCGCACCACGTCGCGCTCGATCAAGCCGCGCCCCGCCGCTTCGCCTTTGACGGGCGCGGCCGTGAGTTGT
>DASQNL010000205.1:0-4360 GCA_035644995.1 Pyrinomonadaceae bacterium
AAGCCGCGCCCGTCGCTCCGACTAAGCCCAAGCCGCCCGCCGTCTCGTCGAAATCAATCTCATTGAAAACCGAGCCGAAGGCCGTCGTCTGGTTCGACGAAGTGCGGCGCGGCGTGACGGACGAGGCGGGTCAATTTCAGATCGAGAAAGTTTTGGCGGGTCGCCACACCGTGCGCGTGCGCGCCGCCGGATTCGCCGAACGCGCGCTCACCGTTTTGCCGGCGCAACGCGGCGCGCTCAACGTCCCGCTCACGCCGACGAAGGACGAAGCCGAACTCGCTTTCCAGCAGGCCGAGGCGGCGCGCGAGAGCGCCGCGAGCGAAGAGGCGCGCCGCGAGGCCGTCGAACTTTATCGCCGCGCAATCGCGCGTCGGACGCGTTTCCCCGCCGCGCACGTCGGGCTGGCGCGCGTCCTCCTGGATTTGAATGATTATGACGGCGCGCTCGATGCGGTTGACGAGGCGAGGCAACAGCGACCGGCTTATGCGGAAGCGTCTGCGGTTGAGGGGCGCATCCACCGCGCCATGTCGCAAAATAGCGAGGCGATTGCGGCCTACGAACGCGCCATCCGCGAGGCGCGCGGCTTCCAACCCGAAGCGCACACCGGACTCGGCATCATCTACGAAGAGGAAGGCAAGTATGCGGAAGCTGCCGCCGCCTTCCGCAAGGCCGTCGCGCAACTCGCCGACACCGAACCCGTCCTCTACGAACTGCTCGGCAGAACTTACGAGCGTCTGGAGAAATACAAAGAGGCCGTCGCGGCTTACGAGAAATATCTCGCGCTCGCGCCGAACGGCAAACTCGCGCCCGCCATTCAATCCGTCATAGATCAACTACGCAAGCAGGCCGCCGAACAGGACGCGCCGCCGCCGAATTAAGCACGACGAATGAAAGGATTGATCCATTGATTCATTTCTTCATTGAATCAATGAACCGATGAATCAATGATTCAATTCTATCGTCCGTCATCATTGCAGCGGGGCGCGAGTTTGCCGAACACGGCGCGGCCAATGAGCGCCGCAATTGTTCCCAGGATGGGGCCGGCGATGAATCCGCCCGCGCGCGTCATCATGGCGCGCCCCATCGGCACGGTCGTTCCTTCTGGAATGTTGAGCGCATCCCAGTGCGTAAAGTAGGTGTCGATGTTTGCGGCGTAGCTAATGAGCGTGGCGAGGAAGATCAGTATTTGCGAGAAGAGGCCGAGCACCACGCCCACGAGGATCGTGCCGACCCAGGTGAAGTTGCCCACGCGGTTCGATATCGCGCCGTAGATGAGCGCGCAGATGATCGTCACGCCGAGAACGGAGAACATCGCGTTGCCGCGCGGAGAATAAGGCGTGCCGAAAACCGGGCCGTTGATAAACCGCAGCACTGTCCAGATGACGATTAACACCAGAGGCAGGCGCACGAAGCGCAGGACACGTGAAAGCATTGGGGGAAACTCCTCTTTGAGAATTTAACAGCCGACCGCTTGAAAGTAAGTCGCCGCGAATGGCCGCGAGTCGCCGGAGTCGGGAGCCTTAGTCGCAGCGGCGTGCTTTATAGTCTCGCCAACCACTGCACGTAAGTTTCCTGCACGCTCTCCAGCCAACGACGGAAAGTGAACTGCTGCGTCGAACGCGCGTCTTCAAATTTTGCGACGGCGCGGAGCAAATCCATCTTGACCTCGTGCCGGTAAAAGCGTAACGCCTCGCTCAACATACGCCTGTCTTGCCCGCCGGGCGACGGGAACTCCGCCGCCAGTCGTTCGACCGCCTGCGGCTCGACATCCTCTGCGAGGGCTGCGACCCCGGCCTTGAAGCGCGCCACGGCTGCCGCCTCGTCGCCCGCGCCACGTCCTTTGAGCGCGTCTTTCAAGAGCGCGAGCGCACGTGTGATTTGCAGTTTCCGCACCCTAGAGCCAGCCCAACTTCCTCGCCAGCACCGCGAGCAGGAAGGATAGCACGAGAAAAGTCGCCAGCCACGGGCGATTCCCCATCGGGTATTTATTCTCTTTACTCTCTTCGTTCATCGCCGATTTCTGATTTGCCTCGAAGCCGCCAACTGTGCGAGCATCGCGCCTACGAGCAACGCTATTTTTTTTCCGACTCTCATCCGCCAGGAGTTAAATTTACATGACACGCCCCGCCGCCACAACACCGCCGCGCCGCCACGTCTCCGGGAAGGCGTCGCGCTTCACGGAGTCGGTCATACGCGAGATGACGCGCGAGGCACTCAAGCACGGCGCGGTCAACCTCTCGCAAGGCTTCCCCGACTTCCCCGCGCCCGCCGACATCAAAGCGGCGGCGATGCGTGCGATTGAGGCGGACGTGAACCAGTACGCGATCACCTGGGGCGCGAAGGACTTCCGCGAGGCAATTGCGGAGAAGACGCGCTGGTATCTCGGATTGGACGTTGACCCGGAAACCGAGATCACCGTCACCTGCGGCTCGACCGAAGGCATGATCGCGGCGATGATGGCGACCGTCGATCCGGGCGAAGAGGTCGTCATCTTCGAGCCGTACTACGAAAACTATGCGCCCGACGCCATCCTCTCCGACGCCCGCCCGCGCTACGTCCCCCTTCGCGCGCCCGATTGGTCGTTCGACCGCGACGAGCTCAGCGCCGCCTTCAACGAACGCACCAAAGCCATCATCATCTGCAACCCGAACAACCCGACCGGCAAAGTCTTCACGCGCGACGAACTCGAATTCATCGCCGCGCTCTGCAAAGAGTACGACGCCCTTTGCTTCACGGACGAAATCTACGAGCATATTCTCTACCCGCGCGAAGACGCCGAGATCGAACACACCTCGATAGCCGAACTGGAAGGGATGCGCGAGCGCACCGTCATCGTCAACTCGATGTCGAAGACCTACTCGGTCACGGGCTGGCGGGTTGGTTATTGCATCGCGCCGCCCGCCGTCACATCGGCCATACGCAAAGTGCACGACTTCCTCACGGTCGGCGCAGCCGCGCCGCTCCAGGCCGCCGGAGCGATGGCGCTGCGCCTGCCGCCCGAATACTACGAGCACTTGCGTACGGACTACGCCGCGCGCCGCGACCTGCTTTTGCCCATACTCGAAGAAGTGGGATTCAAAGTTTTCAGCCCCGACGGCGCGTATTACGTGATGACGGACATCTCGGCGTTCGGCTTCGCGAACGATGTCGAGTTCACGCGCCACCTGATACAGCAGGTCGGCGTCGCCTGCGTGCCCGGCTCCAGCTTCTACAGCCGCCCCGAACTCGGCGCGCGACAGGTTCGCTTCTGCTTCTGCAAAAAAGACGAGACGCTCCACGCCGCCGCCGAGCGTCTGCAAAAACTTCGTGTTTGATTCTAGTGGATATAAAGATTCACCGCCGCAGAGACGCAGAGGACACTACAGGAGGCGCAGCGAAAGAGTTGATCTTCTCTGCGTGGACTCTGCGCTCTCTGCGTCTCTGCGGTGAATGCTTTTTCTGACAGCCGCACCAACTAACCCGACGTGTGGGACACGAAACGTCAAATCATCTGGCTCGCGACCGCCATCATCTTCGGCACGTTCGTCGTCTATCAACACGCGCGCGACGAGGCCGAAGGTTTCGATCCCTCCTACTTCGCGCTCCTCGAAATCATCCTCCTCGCCGTCATCGGCGCGATGTTCTATTTCTACTCCAAGAACAGTGACAAGTGACGCAAGAACAGTGACGAGTGACAGGTGACAGGTGACGAGTTGAAGACAAGTTCTTTGCTTTAACTTGTCACCTGTCACCTGTCACTCGTCACTTATCTATGTGTTGGCGGCTGCGCCGACTTGTAGCGCACCTGGATGCCGGGGTTGCCGACGATGAGCAGGCGGCGCGCTTCGGAATAGGCGAGCGAGGTCGGGGCGTATGAGAGCAGGTAGCGGTTCTGGCGCAGTTCGTCGCAGATGGACTTGGCCGACTCGGCGGGTTTGTCGAGCGGGAGGATGCGCCCGCCCGTGCCCTCGACTAATTGTTGGACGACCTGCGTGGGCTTCGGCTTATCGCGCCGGTGCGCGCCGCCCGTGCGGTCGGGGATTTGCAGCGCGTAGACGGTGATGTCCGACTTTTGCAGTTCGTTCAAGAGGTCTTTGAACTTCGTCTTGCTGCCGCGATCCAGCCCGTCGCCGACGAAGACGATGACGCGCTTGCGGTTCGATCCCGTCAGCGGGCGCAAGGCAATTTCTACGACATCGTGGATCGCATCGAACAGATGCGGGTTGCCCTTTTTGCGCAGGAGCGCGACGGCCTCTTCCACCTCTTTCGTCTTGTCCGTCCAGTCGGCTGAGAGTTGTTCGGCGCGCTCGTCAAAGCCCGCGATGAGCAGTTGGTCGCCCTCGTAAATCTCGTAGGCGAACTCGCGCGCCACGCTCGCCAG
>DASQNL010000206.1:0-5262 GCA_035644995.1 Pyrinomonadaceae bacterium
TTACGCTTTCGGCAACCATTCGCTACGATTCGGCGGGCAGTTCGAAGCGCAACGCATCCAGTCGATCAGCAACTTCAACCGGACGCCCATCTACACGATCACGACCAACGCCAACCCCAACACGCCCGGCCTCCCGGCGAGCCTCTTTCCCGGCGGCATCAACGCCACCCAGCGCGGGCGCGCCGATGCGCTCCGCTTTCTCCTCGGCGGCATCGTCGGCGGCAGCACGGTGGCGGCAAACTTCGTGAGTCCGGAGGTGGGGCCGCAACTCGGCGCGCCCTCCGTGCAGGATTACGCCTACGAGGCTTACGGCCTCTACGTCAGCGACCAGTGGCGCGTCTCGCCCCGGCTCACCTTGAATCTCGGACTTCGCTACGACCTCTTCACCGGGCTGAGAAACACCAATCGGGTGTTGCTCGAACCCATCATCCCGTCGGGTCAGACCGCCGAGCAAGCCATTGTCAACCCGAACGGCAGCTACGGCCTAGCCGGAACCAACGCGGGCGAGCCGGGTAAATTGTTCAACGCCGATAAGAACAACTTCGGCCCCATCGTCAGCTTCGCCTACTCGCCGCAGTTTAAAAACAGATTCCTCGGCGGCCTGTTTCCCGGCGACGGGAGGACGGTGATCCGCGGCGGCTTCCGCGTCAGCTACATCAACGACGAGTATCTCAAGTCCGCCGACAACGCCGCGCGCGGCAACGCCGGGCTTGACCTGACCGGCGGCTCGACCACCTTGAACGCGCGGTTCAACGCGCTGCCGCCCATCACGCTCCCGGCCTTCAACCAACCGCCGTTCACCTTCGCTCAGGGGCGCGCGGCCGACCCCGCCCTCTTCAACACGGTCTTTGCGATTGATCCGAATATCCAACTCCAAAAGAACATGGAGTACAACCTCGGCATCCAGCGCGAGATCGGGTTCGACAGCGTCGTCGAGTTGCGCTACGTGGGCGGTCGCAGCAACAGCCTCGTGCGCGGCTTCGACCTCAACCAGTTCGACATCAACGCCGGCGGTTTCTTACAAGACTTTCTCCGCGCCAGAGAGAACTGCCGCCTTCAGGGCGCGACCCTCCCCGGCACGGGCGACCCGCTGCAAAAATGCACCGACGCGCGTTATAACCCGGCGATTGTCGGCAGCCAGCCGCTGCCCGTCTTCGCGCTGCTGCCGTTCGGCGCGTTTCTCAACAACCCGGCCGTGACCGGCTCCATCATCAGCGGGCAAGTCGCCGGTCTCGTGCAGACTTACGTCGTCAACGGTCTGGATCAGAACGAAGGCGTCGGGATCAACTTCCGCCGCAACCGCAACGCGGGGCCGGTCGATCTGCTCACGAACGGCGGCCGCTATCGCTACAACGCCTTGCAGGCCGAAATCCGCCGCCGCTTCACGCAGGGATTTTCCTTGCAGGCCAACTACACCTTCCAGAAGATTCTCTCCGACATCGAAACCGACGGCCAGGCGCGCTTCGACCCCTTCCTCGATAACGCCAACCCGCAACTCGATTACGCGCGCACCGACTACGACCGCACGCACACCATCAATTTCAACGCCATCTACGAACTGCCTTTCGGGAGAAGTAAACGTTTCCTGAATCAGGGCGGCATCGTGGGCGGCCTGCTCGGCGGCTTCCAGTTTAGTTCGATCATCAACGTCAGTTCGGGCGCGCCGATCTCGATCAGGGATTTAAGCCCGACGCTCAACCGCGCCGGTCGCTCGCAAAGACAGACCGCCAACTCTTCTCTGACGACGGATCAGATCAAAGACCTCGTCGGCATCTTCCACCAAAACGGCCGGGTCTATTTCATCAACCCCGCCGTGATCGCGCCCGACGGTACGGCCACCGGCGGCAATCTCAACACTACGCCCGCGGCCAATTTCCCCGGTCAGGTCTTCTTCCGCACCCAGCCGGGGCAGACCGGCAACCTGCCCCGCACCTTCATCAACGGCCCCATCTACTTAAACTGGGACGCCGGCTTGATGAAGAACATCCAGCTCGGCGAGACCACGAGGCTGCAACTCCGCATGGAGGTCTTCAACGTTCTCAACCGCGCCAACTTCTTCGCGCCGAGCGGAGCCAACGCGCTCAACGTCGGCGAGGACAGCAACATCTTCAACATCAACAGCTCGACCTTCGGGCAGATCACGAGCACCTATGCGCCGCGCATCATGCAATTCGCGGTGCGCTTCGAGTTCTAAGTTCATCCGGTTTTGACCGCGCCGGGAGTCGATTCTACGGAGTCGGCTCCCGGCGCGCCGTTTCACTCCCCTCACCCTTCGCAAAGGGTCGCGCCCCCCGTTCATACCGCATTGACAGCGCCTCCGGCCGCCCCGTAAACTCTGGCGGCTCAACGTAGCCGGCTCAACTTTTGCGCCGCCTTGTGATCCACTTTTCCTCTCGAAATCAATTGCTCCCCGACAATTGAATCTGTTTTTCCGTCATCATTAAAATTCATTCAATGCTTACCCCCATTCAACGCTTCCGGGAAGCCGCGCCCCGGATTCTGCGTCAACACATTTCAACGCCGTCACGCCAGCGGGCGCGCCCGTGCGTCGCGCCCGCGGGGAGGAACAAGGCCGGGAGCGATTCGGGGCGGAGGAATTTCGTCGCGGGCGGTTTAATGCTCGGCCTTCTGCTTATGGTCTCTCCGGCCGCCGCCCAGCGGCTCACGTTGGTCAGTATGAAAGCGGCGGGCAGCACGGGCGGCAGCTCCGATTCGCTCAACGCGAGCGTTAGCTCAAACGGTCGTTTCGTCGCTTTTTCGAGCAGCGCGCATGACTTGGTGGCGATGAGCGTCAGCGTGGTGCCGAACATCTACGTGCGCGACCTGCACACCGGAGCGACGACGCTCGTCAGCATTAACCGCGCGGGGAAAGATGGGGGCAATCGTTCCTCCACAGACCCGGTGATCAGCGGCGACGGGCGTTACGTCGCTTTCCAAAGCGCGGCCTCCAACTTGACGGCGAACGACACCAACAACACCAAGGATGTGTTCGTGCGCGACCTGCAAACCGGCACGACCATGCTCGCCAGCGCAAAACTGTCCGGCGGCGATAGCGGCAACGGCGAGTCTTTCAATCCCTACATCAGCGCGAACGGTCAGGTCGTCACCTTAGCGCAACGGTCATCAAGGCGCTCGATAACGACGCGTCGCCAAGCGTCTCCGTCAGTGACGCCGGAGTGACCGAGGGCGACGCGGATACGAACGCCGCCACCTTCACCTTGACGCTATCCGCCGCTTCCGAACAAGAGGTTTCGGTCGAGGTGGCCGTCCGAGCCGGGACGGCTGCTTTGTACACGGACTTTCAACCCGTCTCCGGCGAGGTCGTCATCGCGCCCGGCCGCACGTTTCAAATCATCACGGTGCCGGTCGTCGGCGAAAACGTCTTTGAGACGGACGAGACGTTCACTCTCGAAATCAGTAATCCCGTCAATGCCGTCATCGCCGATGGGCAGGGAATCGGAACCATCTTCAACGACGATTCGCGGCCGACCGTGTCGGTCGCGCAAACGTCGGTGATGGAGGGCAACAGCGGCACACGCAACATAGTCTTCGGGCTGTCGCTCTCGAACGCGAGTTACGAACAGGTGCAGGTGCAGTACGCCACGGTTGACGGCACGGCCGCCGCGGGGAGCGACTACGTTGCCGCCTCCGGCACGGTCGTCTTTAATCCGGGCACGCTCAACGCCACCGCCGCCGCCGTCGTCAACGGCGACACGCAAGTCGAGTCGAACGAGACCCTCTTCGTGAAACTCGCGCAACCGATCAACGCGACGATTGCCAACGGGCTGAGCATGGGAATCATCTACAACGACGACGGCGCCGTCGTGCGTTTGAGCGCGCGCGACTACTTGGTCAACGAGGGCGACGGCCGGGTGACGCTCACCGTCACGCGCAGCGGCGACCCCTCGGCCTTCTCCATCGACTACCAGACGCTCGACAACGATACCTTTACCGCCGGGTGCAGCGATCAGGTGAACAACCGCAACTCGGCCTACGCGCGCTGCGATTTTGCGACCGTAGCCGGCACGCTCGATTTCGCCGCCGGGGAGAACAGCGAGACGATCACCGTGCCCATCATTGACGACAGCTTCGTCGAGGGCAACGAAACCTTCTGGGTTTACCTGATCAATCAAGAGGGCGCGGCTATCGGCACGCCGTCTTTCTCCACCGTCACCGTTCGAGACAACGACACGGCGACGGCCGCGCCGAACCCCATCTTCACCAACGAATTTTTCGTGCGGCAGCAATATCTGGACTTTCTCAGTCGCGAACCGGACGCGGGCGGCTTTCAGGCATGGCTCGGCGTCCTCGCGCAGTGTCCGGATTCCTTCGCCCCGCCGCACGTCTCTTCGCGCTGCGACCGTATCTTCGTCTCCGGCGAAGGCTTCTTCCGCTCTCAGGAATTCCAGTTGAAAGGCTTCTACGTCTTCCGCTTCTACCAACTCGCCTTCCAACGTCTGCCCGAATATAGCGAGATCGTCGCCGACATGAGTTTCGTCGCCGGGGCGACGCCCGCCGAGGTCTACGCACGCAAAGCGCGCCTGGCTCACTCTTTCACCCTGCGCCCGGAGTTCCTGAGCCTCTACGGCGAACTGACGAACGCGCAGTACGTGGCGGCCTTGCTCGGCCGCTACGAGTTGGGGCAGGTGACGACGCCCGACCCGGCCGCACCCGACGCGGCGGCGTAGGTCACACTCTCGCAGGCCGATTTAATCGCGCGCCTCGACGCCCGACAGTTGACGCGGGCGCAGGTGTTGCGCGCCGTGGCCGACTCGGAGGAGACGGGAGCGCGGGAGTATGAGCGCGCCTTTGTGGCGATGCAGTATTACGGGTATTTGCGGCGGAAGCCGGAGGCGGCGGGGTTTGCGGCGTGGCTGGAGGCGCTGCGCGGGGACGATGCGCGCACGATGGTCAATGGTTTCCTCAACTCGACGGAGTACAAACTGCGTTTCGGTCAGCCATAACCGGGGCGGGCGCGAATCGCCGCCCCGGCCGTGAATAGACGTGCGTGATGCGTCAGGCTATGCCCGGCGGATGTGAACCAGTACGGATTCCGTGGTTCCGTGCGCCGTCCGCTCCTGAATAGTTGTCAGCAAAACTCTCGCCGTCAGACCCTCTCCGCCGCGGCCGAGGTCGAGGTCGAAGTTCTCCGTCGGTTTCCCGCTGCGCCGGAAAAGGCGCACGCGCTCACGCAATTCTTCCGCCCGCGCCGCCGGGGCAACGTCGTTGAAGAAATTGCGGCCGATCAAATCCGCCCGCGCG
>DASQNL010000207.1:0-1581 GCA_035644995.1 Pyrinomonadaceae bacterium
GTGCCGCAGCCGATTGAATCCATCCGGGAGTATCAGGCCATCACGCTGCTGGCTCCGGCGCAGTTCGGCAGAAACATCGGGGCGCAGGTCAACGCCGTCTCGAAGTCGGGCGGGAGCGAGCATCACGGCACGCTCTACGGCTTTCTCAACACCAGCCAACTCAACGCGCGCAACGTCTTCGACACGACGGGCGGCAACGAGGCGTTCGCGCTCCGCGCCGGCAGCAACCAGCCCGTGCTGCTCGACGGCGCGCCGCTCACGGTGCGCAACGGGAGCGGCGGCGAAGATTCGTTCACGCTCGGACAGGCGGGCTTCGCGCTCGGCGGCCCGCTGCGGCGCGAGCGCGTCTTTTATTTCATCTCCGCCGAGGGCACGCGCGCCAACGCCACGCGCGAGGAGAGCTTCGCGGTGCCGACCGTCGACCAGCGCGGCTTCGGGGGCACGGGCGCGACCGGCCTCCCGCTCGGCCTGCTCGACCCCGGCGATCCTTTCCGCTCCTTCCCCACCAGCGTTGACGGCGACGCCGTTTTCAGTCTCTTCCCTTTCGCCAACAACCCCGGCGGCATCTACGGCGCGAACACCTTCACGCAGACGCTTCCGGCGGGCGGGCGCGGCGTCATCGCCTCGCTCAAAATCGACGGCAACTTCAAACTCGGCGGGCGCGAACAGACCGTCGCCGAACGCTACAACTTCACGGAAGATTCGCGCTTCATCCCCGTTACCGGCGGCGCGATCTTCTCGACGCTCAAGCCGCGCGTCCGCACGCAGAACAACTCCTTCTACCTGAACAGCGAACTGAGCCGCCCCGATTCGGCGCGCCCCATCTTCAACCAACTGCGCCTCTCCTACGGCCGCACGAGCCTCAACTTCGCGGAGGTGCGCGACACCGCTTTTCAAATTCCGAGTTCGCAACTGCCCGATGTTCCCTTCCTTCTCAACGCGCCTTACGTCCTCAACGGCACGCTGCCCGCCACCGCTTTCACTCCCAACACGGGGGCGGTCATTTACGGTTCGACCGGCTTCACGGCGGAGGATGAGTTGGGGCCGGTCGGTCAGGTCTCAATCGCGGGTTTCAGCCCGCTCGGCGTTGACGTGTTCAACTTCCCGCAGCAGCGCGTCAACAACACTTACCAGATTGCCGACACGCTCACCCTGCGCGCGGGCACGCACAGTCTCGCCTTCGGCACGGACATCCGCCGCACCGAACTCAACAGCGATCTGCCGCGCAACGCCCGCCCGCTCATCACCTTCAACGGCGCGCCGAACATCTCGATTGACAACAAGGGCGAGGTGCAGGCCGAGGGCGGTTTCATCAATGCCGTAGACCTCGCCGCCGCCGGGGCTGCGAGCGGCTTCTTCCAAACGCTGGCGACGCGTGAATCGGACATCGGGCTGCGCCTCTACCAGTACAACGTCTTCGGGCAGGACGCGTGGCGCATCCGGCCGAATCTCTCGCTCTCCTTCGGCCTGCGCTACGAGTACAACTCGCCGCCGGGCGAGCGGCGGCGGCGCATCGAGAGTTCTTTCGCCGCCCCCGAACTCGGCGACACGCACGGCCTGAGCGATTTCATCGGCGGCCGC
>DASQNL010000208.1:0-7547 GCA_035644995.1 Pyrinomonadaceae bacterium
ACCCGACACGAACGCTCCCTCCGGCTCGCGCAGCCCCGCCCGCTCCGCCGCCTCCACCAACTCCCCCACCACAGGCTCCACCAGCCCCGAATGAAACGCCCGCTCCGTCTCCAACTCCCGCCACCACACGCCCCGCTCCTCGGCCTCCGCTCCCGCCGCTCGCATCCCCGCCACCCCGCCTGAGAGCACACACTGCCCCGGCCCGTTGACCGCCGCCACCCATAGCCCATGTCTGGCCGCCAACTCCTGTGCCTCCGCTTCGCTCAGGCCGACGGCCGCCATCGCGCCCGGCTCCAACCGCTGCATCAACTCGCCGCGCCGCCAGACGAGTCGCAGGGCGGCTTCCACCGACATCACGCCGCACAGGCAGGCGGCGACCAACTCGCCCACGCTGTGGCCGATGAAAGCGTCGGCGCGCACGCCTTCGGCTTCCCACGCGCGGGCGAGCGAGTAGCCGAGGGCAAAGAGCGCGGGCTGCGCCAGCCGCGTCTGTCGTAAGCTCTGCGCGGCGGCCGCCTCGCTCTCGCTGTCATGCGTCTCGCCATAGAGGGCATGGCGCAGTTCCGTACCGGCTTCCTCGCCGAGCAGTTGGAAGCAGCGGTTCATCTCGGTAGTGAAGATGCCGCCCTGCGCGTAGAGGCCGCGTCCCATGCCGCGGTACTGCGCGCCCTGCCCGCTGAAGAGAAAGGCCACGCGGCGCGCGCGCGTTCCGGCGCGACGGGCGGCGGGAGCGGTTGCGCTCGCCGCTTCGTCGAGCAGGGCGACGGCTTCCGCGCGCGAGGCGCAGACGATGGCGCGGCGTTCGGGGAAGTGGCGGCGTCCGGCGCGCAGCGTGAAGGAAACATCGCTGAGCGGAGTAGTCGTGTCTTGCCGTAAGTGTTCAGCTAAGAGGGCAGCGGCGCGCGCCAGAGCGGAAGGTGTGCGCGCGGACAAGGGCAATAACACCGGCTCGCTCGACTCGCTCACACTCTCAGTTGACAACTCAGTCGTTAACTCTGTGGTTAACTCTGTGGTTAACTCAGTCTTAGTAGTGACGGCCTCGGCTATCCCTTCCGTCGCCGCCTTCTTGGTATGAGCTTGCGTGAAGGAGTCTGCCGTTCCAGTCGTCGCTCCGGTCGCCGCTTCTGCCGCTTCGCTCCACTGCTCCAACACGACGTGCGCGTTCGTCCCCCCGATGCCGAACGAACTCACGCCCGCCCGCCGCACTCCTCCTTCTCCCTCCCACTCCCGCAACCGCTCGTTCACATAAAACGGACTCGTCTCAAAGTCTATGCGCGGGTTCGCCCGCTCGTAATGCAACGACGGCGGCAACTCCCCACGCTCCACCGCCAGCACCGCCTTGATCAACCCCGTCACCCCCGCCGCCGCGTCCAGATGCCCCACGTTCGTCTTCACCGACCCCAGCGCGCAGTACTGCCGCCGGTCGGTGCCCGCCCGAAACGCCCTCGTCAAGGCTTCGACCTCGATGGGGTCGCCCAGTTCCGTAGCCGTGCCGTGGGCTTCGACGTAGGAGATGTCGGAGGGCGAGAGACCGGCGACGGCGAGAGCTTCGGCGATGACGCGGGCTTGGCCGTCGGGGCTGGGAGCGGTGAAGCCGACTTTGCGCGAGCCGTCGTTGTTGACGGCCGAGCCGCGGATGACGGCGCGGATGGAGTCGCGGTCGGCTTGGGCGTCGGAGAGGCGTTTGAGGAGGACGAGGCCGAGGCCGGCGCCGCCGACCGTGCCGTGAGCGGAGGCGTCGAAGGCGCGGCAGTGCCCATCCGGCGAGAGGATGCCGCCCTCCTGATACATGTAGCCCGATCTATTAAATCGCCCGATGGAGACGCCTCCGGCGAGAGCCATGTCGCACTCGGCGTTGAGCAGACTTTGGCAGGCGAGATGAACGGCGACGAGCGAAGTCGAGCAAGCGGTCTGCACCGCGACGCTGGGGCCGCGCAAATTCAGCTTGTAGGACGCCCAGGTCGCAAGGTAATCCTTGTCGTTGCCGAGCAGGACGCGCAGCTCGCCCATCGTCCGCACGACCTCCGGGTTCGAGAGGATGTTCATCAGGTAGAGGCTGATCCTGACCCCGGCGAAGAGGCCGATGAGGCCGCGATAGGCTTCCGGGTCGTAACCGGCCGACTCCAGAGTCTCCCACGCGCATTCGAGAAAGAGACGCTGCTGCGGATCCATGATCTCCGCCTCGCGCGGCGTGAAGCCGAAGAACGAGGCGTCGAATTGGTCGATGTCTTCGAGGAGCGCGCCCGCCTTGACGTAACGCGGGTCTTTCAACATCTGCGGGTCTTCGCCTTGCGCCAGCAACTCCTCGTCCGAGTAGAAGGAGATGGACTCGACGCCGCCGCGCAAGTTCTGCCAGAACTGCTCGACGTTGGCCGCGCCGGGAAATCGCCCCGCCATCCCGATCACCGCGATGCCTTCCAGTGGTTCGCTTACGTTCTCGTCGCTCATAGATTCTCCCTGCCGGTACGCGTGGCAGCCCCCTTGTCGTTTACACCCCGCCGGGCGCGCGTCGCCCGGCTCTGACTTGTCTCTGGCGGCGCGCGGATTCGCGGCGCGTCTCCACGCGCTGCCGGGTCTCGTCGAGCGCGAGTTCGTCGGGCGCGGCCTCGCCCTCGTCGAGCCACTGCGCCAACGCCTCGATGGTCGGGTACTGGAACATCTTGACGATGGGGAGCGAGCGGCCGAGCAACTCCTGAAGCCGGCTGTGGACGCGGATCATGAGCAACGAGTGGCCGCCGAGGTCGAAGAAATTGTCGGTGGCGCTCACCTGCTCGACGTGCAGAAACTCCTGCCAGAGAGCCGCGAGCGATTGTTCAAGCTCGGTGCGCGGCGCGGTGTAAGCGGCCGTGCGTTGTCGTTGACCCGGCCGCGGCGCGGGCAGCGCGCGCCGGTCAACTTTGCCGTTGGGCAAGAGCGGAAAGCGTTCGAGCGTGATGATCTCGGAAGGCACCATGTATTCCGGCGCATGCGCCCGCAGGTAGGTGCGGAGTTCTACCGAATCCGCCGCCGCCGTCTCGTCCGAGACGACGTAGGCGAGCAACGCGGCCTCGCCCGACGCGTCCTCCCGAACGACGGCTACGGCCGCACGCACCGACGGGTGCGCGCTCAACAAGGCTTCGACCTCGCCGAGTTCGACCCGGTTGCCGCGCAGCTTGACCTGTGCGTCGGCGCGGCCGAGATATTCGAGGACACCCGTGGAGAGGTGGCGCACCGTGTCGCCCGTGCGGTAGAGGCGCGCGCCCGCCCCTCGCGCGAAGGGGTGCGGGATGAAGCGTTCGGCGGTCAGGCCGGGGCGGTTGAGATAGCCGCGGGCGAGTCCGTCGCCGCCGAGGTAGAGTTCGCCCGCGACGCCGGTGGGAACAGGGTTGAGCAAGCCGTCGAGCACGTAGGCTTCGGTGTTCGAGACGGGGCGGCCGATGGGCACGGAGAGGCCGCCGCCCGCGTCGCGTTCGGCCGTGTGAAAGGTGGCGTCGATGGTGGCTTCGGTCGGGCCGTAGAGATTGTGCAGGCTCGCATCGAGGCCGGTGGCGAAGAACGCTGCCTGAAGGTCGGCCGTCAGGGCTTCGCCGCCGCAGAAGACGCGACGCAGGCTCCGGCAAGAGGCGAAAGCCTTCTCTTCGAGCAAGACGCGCAAGAGCGACGGAACGAGTTGCAGAGTCGTCACCTGTTGCTCGTTGACGACGCGGCAGAGATAGGAAGTGTCCTGATGTCCCCAGGGGTGTGCGAGCGCGAGCGCAGCCCCGCTCAGCAGAGGCGCGTAGAACTCCCAGACCGAGGCGTCGAAGCTGATCGGGGTCTTCTGTAAGACGCGATCCTCCGCCGCGAGAGGAAACTCCGACTGCATCCAGAGCATGTGATTGCAGATGGCGCGATGGGAGATCATCGTGCCCTTCGGCCGACCCGTCGAGCCGGAGGTGTAGATGATGTAAGCGAGGTTGTCGACCGTGGAGACGACGGCGGGTGTGTCCGTACGCTCGGCGGCAATGAGCGGCCAGTCCGTGTCGAGACGCAACACGCGCCCCGCCTGCTCCGGCAATCCCGCCTCCAGACGCTCCTGCGTCAGCACGACCGACGGGCGCGCGTCTTCAAGCATAAAGGAGAGTCGTTCGCGCGGGTATTCGGGGTCGAGCGGCAGGTATGCGCCGCCCGCCTTGAGGATGCCGAGCAGGCCGACCACCATCTCCATTGAACGCTCCACGCAGATCGCCACCGGGGCATCGGCGCGCACGCCTTCCCGGAGCAAACGGTGCGCCAGTTGATTGGCGCGGGCGTCGAGTTCGGCGTAGCTCAAGCTCTCGTTGTCGAAGACGAGCGCGGTGCGAGAAGGCGTGCGCGCGGCCTGCTCCTCGAAAAGATGATGGAGAGATCGCCCGGCTCCGAAATCCACCCGCGTGTCGTTGAACTCGACGAGCAAACGGCGTCGTTCGGCTTGACCGAGCAATTCCAGTTCGGCCAGCGACGGTTCCCGCAGACCGACGACGCTCGCCAGCAACGCCTCGAACTGCTCGGCCAGAAGCACGACCTGTTCGCCTTTGAGCGCGCCCGCGTCGTAATGCCAGTTGAGTCGCGGGGCGTCTGCGCCGTCGCCGCGCGCGTATTCCAGTTTGATCTTGAAACGGTCGAAGCAGGCGTAGTGCCGGATGGGCGCGAAGGTCGTCGCGGCGTGCGCCGACCAACTCGCAGGCTCAGGCGCGGACTCGAAACAGAAAGGGAAGAACCCGCCCGCTTCATCCGTTTCGTCGGCCGCAGCCTCCGGCCACGAGAAATACTCTTGCCAGCGCGACGCTTCCGCGACCGCCCCGGCGACGCGCTGCAAAACTTCGGGGAGCCGCTGCCCTTCCGCGAAGTCGAAGGTCAGCGGGAGGTGCTTGGCAAAGACGCCGAGCGCGTCTTCGAGTCCTTCGTAAGAGCGTCCGTCGAAGAGTACGCCGACGGTGACTTCCACCGGCTGCCCGGCGACGCGCCACAGCCATACCTGCCAGCAAGCCAGCAACAGCGTCGAAACCGGCGCTCCCTCGCGCGCCGCCGCCGACGCGAGTTGTCCCGCGAGGTCTGCATCGAGACGACGCTCGATCAACTGGGGGTCGAAGCTCGCTGAGCGCGCGTCGTGATCCGCGAGCGGCAGGCGCACGGCGTCGCGGCCGCGCGGGCGGCGGCTGCGCCAATACTCGCGTCCCGCCTCGGTGTCGGCCGCTTCGAGCAGTTCATTCAAAATCTCCGAGACATCGGCGTACTGCATCACCTCGCCCGCGGGGGCGGCGGCGTTGAGCGCGGCCTCGTAATTGACGCACACCTCGCGCGCCAGATTGTGCAGCGATCTCGCATCGGCGCAGAGAGCCGGGAGCGAGATGAGCAGGATGTGCCGCTCGTCCGCGAGAGCGAGGAGCGAGCAGCGCAGGAGATGCGCGCCGCGCGTTTCGGCCGGGGCGGCGGGGCGTCGCTCGCTCTCGAAGAGGGCGTCGAGTTGTCGCCGCTGCTCGCGCGCATCGCTTGCCCGCCAGTCGTGGCGCACGAAAGAGAGTTCGCCGTCGCTCTCAATGACTTGCACCGGGAGACTCATCCCCGGCAGCGTGTGCAGGCTCGTGCGGAGAATTTCGTGGCGCGCGGCGGCGAGGCGCGCCGCCGACTCCAACGCGGCCGCATCGAGCGCGCCCCGCACCTCGACGGCGCATACGGCGCGGAACGTCTCGCCGCCCGCCTGTTGCTGCGCGCGCCACAGTTGCACCTGCTGCGGAGAAACCCTGAACCCTTCTGTTGTTTGTTCCGGCATCACTTCTCTGATCCTTACTCTCGGTTACTTTTTTACTGTGTCAGGTCTTGACGATTGAAAGGCTCGCTCATGGCAAAGAGCACGCGCCGCCGGCCGACATAAGGGTTGCGCGCGTGCGCGGTCAACATGTTGTCGAGCATCACGAGATCGCCTTGCTGCCACGAGAAGGTGACCACCTCGCTGAGGTAGGCTTCGCGCAGGTGTTCGAGCACTTCCGGCTCGATGGGTTGCCCGTCGCCGTAGTAGCTGTTGTTGGGGAGGTCTTCGTCGGTGAACTGCGTCAAGAGCGCGTCGCGCACGGCGGGCGCGAGCGTCGAGACGTGGAAGAAGGTGGCGTGATTGAACCAGACCGGCTCGCCCGTGCGCGGGTGCGCGGCGGCGGCGGCGCGTCGCTGGCGCGTGCGCAGGCGGTCGCCCGGCTTCCACTCGAACTCGATGTCGTTGGCGATACAATACGCTTCCACGGCCGCGCGGTCGTCCGTCTGAAAAACGGTGCGCCAGGGAAGACCGAAGCCGTCGCCGAAATTGCGCGCGTAAATCCAGCCCGCGCGCGCGAAGCGTTCTCTGATCTGCGGGTCGATGCGCCGGTAGACGCGGCGACAGTCGGCGAGCGGCGTCTCGCCGCCCTCGCGCGCCGCCGTCTCGCAGTAGAAGAACAGCTTCATCGGCCACGTCTGCGCATACGAGTGCTCGTTGTGCGGAAAGATGCTCTGCTCGGCCGGATAGTCGGTGGAGGTGTAAACCTGACCGCCGACGCGGCTGCGCGGCGATGAACGCTCGCGGTATTCCATCGGCGCGCCGGAGATGGCCGTAACGACCGCCTCGAAGGCGTCCGCCCCGCCGATGGGAAAGTCGCGGAAGAGGATCGCGCCGTGCTCCCGCAGCCGCGCTTCGAGCCACTCGCGATTGCCCGCCGCCCACGACGCCAGTTCGACGCCGCCGAGCGCGGGACGGACGACGAGCGGCAGCAAGCTCTCGCCCGACAGCGGTTCAGCCCGTACCATGCTTTGCGGCGACGCGCTCACCGCCCGGCGTCTGGCGGCGGGCAGACTCTTGACCAACGGGGTTTCGACTTTCACGACGCGCTCCTTCCCTCTGCTCCATGTTCGGCGTCGCCGACGACGCGGCGGCGCGCACTCTTGAACAACTGCGCGCGCGTTCCCTCCAACTCCTTCTCGCGTGCGCTCCACTGTCGCCTCTCGCCTTCGTGCAAGCCCTCTTCGAGCGCGTCGAGCGTGGCATCGGGTCGCTCGGCCGCCAGACCGAGCAGGATTTCGTAACGGCGCAGCAGACGATTCGCCGTGCCAGACTCGAAGAGATCGGCGTTGTAACGCAGGAGGCCGACCAGACCGTCGCGCATGTCCGTGACGTAGAGGCTCAGGTCGAAGACGGCCGTCTCGTTGTCGAGCGCGACGTTGCTCAGTTTGAGGCCGCCGAGGTCGAGCGCGGGGCGCGGCGCGTTGTTCATGCCGAACATCACCTGAAAGAGCGGATTGCGGCTGAGGTCGCGCTCCGGGTTGAGCGTCTCGACCACCTTGTCGAAGGGCACTTCCTGATGCGCGTATGCGCTGAGCGCGGTTTCGCGCACGCGCGCGAGCGTCTCGCGGAAGGTGGGGTTGCCGGAGAGTTCCGTGCGCAGCACGAGTTGGTTGACGAAAAACCCGATCAGCCCTTCGGTCTGCTCGCGGCTGCGCCCGGCCACGTCCGTCCCGACCACGATGTCGTCGCCCGCCTTGTAGGAGCGCAGCAAAACTTTGAAGGCCGCGAGCAGCGTCAT
>DASQNL010000209.1:0-13689 GCA_035644995.1 Pyrinomonadaceae bacterium
CTGCCCGCCGTGCGTGTGCCCGCTCAGGATGAGCGAGATGCCCGCCGTCTCCGGCAAATCGAAGACCTGCGGCTCGTGTGAGAGCAGCAGCGCGGGACGCCCGCGGTCGAGCTTGCCCAGGGCGCGCGCCCAATCCGCATAGCCCCACGACCAATCATCTATGCCCGCCAGTTGCAGCGAGTCCGCGCCGCGCGTGATCTCCGTGTGCGCGTTGTCGAGCACGCCGATGCCGCGTCTGACGAGCGCGCGGCGCGTCAATTCCCCGTCCGTGTAGTGGTCGTGATTGCCGAGCACAGCCCACACGCCCGCCGGGGCTGAGAGCGTCGAGAGGGCTTCCGCGCACGGCTCGATGTACCTGCGCCGCGCCGTCGTGTAGTCGCCCGTCAAGACCACCATGTCGCCGCCTGCCCGCTGCGCCAACTCCACGACGCGGCGCACCTCCGCAAGCGACACGAGCGAACTGTGATGCACGTCCGACACCTGCACGATGCGGAAACGCTCGAACGCGGCGGGCAGCTCGCGGATGAAAATCTCCGTCTCCGTCAACTCGTAATCGTGTATCTCAAAGAGGCTCGCGTAGGCGGCCGTGCCCGACAGGCCGACGAGTCCCGCCGCCGCTAGCCCCCGCAAAAACTGCCTCCGCGTGAGATCAACCTTCGCCATCGCGCCGCTGATTGTAGCACCCGTGCGGCGGCGTGCAGCCCCGGCGGGCGTCGGTTCCCGGTGCACGCCCGACGCCCGCCTTTCCGGCCGGTACGTACCCGTACACACGGGAGGCGCAAAGTGTGTTAACTTACAGGCGAATCAATCCCCCGAATTTCCCGACCAAACCCTTTCGCACCAATGTGCGAAGCGCGCCCCCGGCGGGGCGTGTAAGCAAGTTTTCAAGGAGGAAACACCTGTGAAGAAGAGACTCACTTACCTTTCGCTGGCGGCTCTCGCCTCGCTGGCTCTGACCGGCACGTTCTTTTATTCGACCGTTTCGGGCGGGCAGAGCGACCGCGGGCAGTGCCAGCAAACCTGCACCCGTCAGTACCAGGAATGCCGCGGCGCGGCCAACGCCAACAACGACGCTTGCCGCGCGGCCTTCGACGCCTGCCGCGCCGGCTGCCGCGATACCGGCGACACCAACACTAACGGCAACATGAATACCAACGGCAACACCAATGGGAACATGAACACCAATGGCAACACCAACGGCAACATGAACACCAATGGCAACATGAACACCAACGGCAATGCCAACGGGAACATGAACACCAACGGGAACATGAATACCAACGGAAATACCAATGGCAACATGAATACCAACGGAAATACCAATGGGAACATGAACGGGAACACGAACGGGAACGACAACCGCCCCGGCGTCAGGCGCGGTCGCAACCCGAACCCCGGCACGCCCCGCGGCCCCGTCAATAAGAACACCAACACCAACACCGGCAACACCAACACACCTAGGTAAGCGGCCGGGTTTCCAATCGAGTCTCCCCGACATCGGTCAACGGCGGGCGGCATTCACCGGCTTGAATGTCGCCCTTTCCACTTTCCGCCGTTCAACCCGGCGCGCCGCTGCTGGCCGCCGCGCCGGTCGATCCTTCACGGCGGCCAGCCCAACTAACCCCGCCCGAAATAATTAAAGCCGCCGACACACCCCATTCATACGAACTTAACAATGCCCGCGTATTTAAATAGAGCGGGCGATTTTTAATCTCCTACGCGCATTCCCCGCCCCGAAGCCTCGCCCGCCGCACCGTTTTTACTTGCGCTCCATTTCTTTGCACGAGGTATTTGGCCGATGAGACGGAAAGAGCGTGCGCTCCAACTCAGATTGATTCCGGGCGACGAACCCGCGCGCGACTTGTCGGCGCGAGAGCCGACGCCGCCCCACGCCGACTTGATCGGGCGGCGTTTCTTCGACGGCCTATCGAGAGTCGCCGTGACCGATGTGTGCCGTCTCAATCCGGCTCAGGTCATGGTCGAACGCGAGATGGACGGCAGGTGTTGGTCAATCTCGGCCGGCCTCATCCGCCTCATTGTCGGGCGCGAGCGCAAGCGTCGCACGGCCTGAAGCGAAAGTCGTCGCGCCTCGCCGGTTCGCCCCGCCCTGTCCGTGGTGCCCCGCCTTGACAAACCCTCCCTGCGGGCTAGAATATCAACTCGTTGGCGAGCCTTCGCGGAGATATGGCCGAGTGGCTGAAGGCGGCGGTTTGCTAAACCGTTATGGGTCAAAAGCCCATCGCAGGTTCGAATCCTGCTATCTCCGCCATAACTTTCGAGAGGTCAGAGGTCGGAGGTCAGAGGTCAGTGAAAGGCTCTATGTCCTTTCTTCTACTGATCTCCGACCCCTGACCTCTTTGTCCATTATGATTCGAGTTCGTTTCGCACCATCGCCCACGGGCTACCTGCACATCGGCGCGGCGCGCACCGCCCTTTTCAACTGGCTCTACGCGCGCAAACTCGGCGGCGCGTTTTTGCTCCGCATCGAAGACACCGACCTCCAGCGTTCGACCGATGAATCGACGCGCTCGATCATCGAAGGTCTCCACTGGCTCGGACTCGACTACGACGAGGAAATAGTCTTCCAATCGGCCAACGCCGAGCGGCACCGCGCCGCCGCGCTCCGGCTCATCGAAGCGGGCAAGGCTTACCGCGACTTCACGCCGAAGGCCGAACGCGCCGACGCAAACGTCAAACAGGAGATCGCCGAACGCGCCCGCGCCGCCTCGCACACGGGCGCGGATCATCGCAGCAACCCTTTTCGCGATCTCTCCGCGCCGGAGTCGGCGGCGCGCGCCGCGGCGGGCGAGCCTTTCGCCGTGCGTCTCAAGGTCGCGCCGGAGGGACGCTCCGCGTTTGCCGATGCGGTCTACGGCGAGCAGGAGCGCGACTATTCCGAGATCGAAGACCTCGTGCTGCTGCGCTCCGACGGCCACCCGCTCTACAACCTCTCCGTCGTCTGCGACGACATCGAGATGCGCATCACCGATGTGATTCGCGGTCAGGATCACCTGACGAACACACACAAGCAGATTCTCATTTACGACGCGCTCGGCGCGCCCGTGCCGCGCTTCGCGCACCTCCCGCTCATCCTTGCGCCCGGCGGAAAGAAGTTGTCGAAAAGGACTCACGGCGAAATCGTTTCGCTGACAACTTACCGCGACGCGGGTTTTCTTCCCGTCGCGTTTCGCAATTTTCTTGCTTTACTAGGGTGGGCTCCTTCAGGTGAACAAGATGCCGCAACGCTGACCAAGGGTAACGATGTAGTTGAGTCAGACCCGCGTGTCGGGGAATTAATGGTCTTGAGCGAGATGGTCGAAAACTTTTCGCTTGAACGCATCCACCGCAACCCCGCAATTTTTAATTTCGATGCGAACAATCCGAGGCGTTGGACGGACGACAAGTTGCTCTGGATGAACGCCGAGTACATCCGCACGATGCCCGTCGCCGAACTCTCGCCGATGGTGCGCGCCGAACTCGAAACGGCGAAACTCTGGAAGCCCGAATACGAGACGACGGCGCGCCCATGGTTCGAGCGCGCTGTCGAAGTCATCCGCCAACGCTTCCACACCCTCAAAGACTTCTCCGGTCAAGGCCGCGCCTACTTCGGCGACGAGTTCGAGTTTGACGAGGCGGCCGTGAAGAAGAATTTGCAGAAAGAGCCGCGCCTCAAAGAACTGCTGCCCGCGCTCGCCGAACGCATCGAGCAGACCGAACCCTTCACGATGGAGACGTGCGAAGCGACCTTGCGCGCCTTTGCGGACGAGGCGGGCGTCAAAGCCGGTCTTTTCATCAACGCCGCGCGCACCGCCCTGACCGGCCAATCGGTCGGCCCTTCGATGTTCGAGGTCTTCGATCTCATCGGCCGCGACGCTTCCGCGCGCCGTTTGCGCGAGGCCGTGCGCTTGATCTAAAAATTTATCCCCGGCACGTAAAGCGCATTTGACAGGGACGCGGCGGCGATAACCATCGACACCCGCTCAACCCTTCGCGCCTGACGTTTTCATCTACGCGCCTTCGATTAGTTTGACAGAGGAGTCATCATGTTCAAAAAATTACTCATCGCCGCGACACTCGCCTTGTCGTTCACCGTCTCCGCCGCTTCCGCGCAGAACACGAACAGTTCGACGCCCGCGCCGCAGACGCCAGCCCGCCGCCCATCCGCGCGACGCCCCGCGCCGCTGCCCACGCCGACGCCCGTCGAGGCGGACGTAGAGGCGGAGCAGCAGCAGCCGCAGCCCGCCACGCGCACGCGCCGCAGCACGGGCGCGGCGCAAACCGCGGGCACGCCTGCCGCCGCAGCGAGTCCGGCGGAGCGCGCTGTGCGCGCCACGTTCGAGACGCTCCTGAACGGCATCCGCAAATCCGATGTCGAGATGGTGATGAGCGTCTATTGGAACTCGCCGCAACTCGTCATCTTCAACAACAATGGCACGGTCACGCGCACTTGGGAACAGGTGCGCTCGAACCGCGCGAGTTCTTACCCGGACGCGAAAAACGTGCAACTCGACGTGCGCGACGTGCGCGTGCAGATGCTCGGCGCGGGCGGCGCGACGGTCTCCTGCCTGTGGACGCAGACGCAGGAGTTTCGCGGCGCGCCGGAGAGCGCGACGGGTCGGCTCACCGTCGTCTTCCGTCTGATCAACAACGGCTGGAAGATCGTCCACACGCACAGTTCGCCCTCCGCGCCCGACCCTTCGCGCCTGCTGCCCTCCGAACAGCAGCCCGCCCCGCCCACCGACGCGACGAAGCCGCCGGCGCAGCCGCGGCCTTAGCGAATGCGCGCCCGTTGCAGTACACTCCGGTCTCCCCCAACTCCTTAGGTTTTCAAACGATGCGGCGGACATCGAACGTCGCCCTTGCGGAATGATTAAGTTTCTCGACGAAAGGTAAATAAACATGAGTTGGTTAGACCAAATCGGCGGACTCCTGCAACAGTATCAGGGCACAAACCAGCAGCAGACGCCGAACAACGTGCAGAACGATTTCGATCAGGTTGCGCAATCCGCGCCTCAATCCGCGATTGCCGAAGGGCTGGCCGCCGCGTTTCGCTCGAACCAGACGCCGCCCTTCGGCAGCATGCTCGGGCAACTGTTCGGCCAGTCGAACGGCACGCAGCGCGCCTCGATCCTCAACACGCTCATCTCCGCTTTAGGCCCCACCGTCATCTCGCAGATTCTCGCCAACCGCGGCGCGAGCGGCCTGGCCGGGATGCTCGGCAGCGGTCAACGCGAGGTGACGCCGGAGATGGCCGAGCAAGTGCCGGCCGAGGCCGTGCAGGAGATCGCCGAGCGCGCCGAACAGAAAGACCCGACGATCATCGACATGGCGAGCAACTTCTACGCCGAGCACCCGACCCTCGTGCAGGGTTTGGGCGCGGCCGCGCTCACCATCGCCCTCGCCAAAGTGGCGGCGAGCCAGCACCGTTAAATAGCCGCCCGCGCCCGCCGTCAGGCGAGCTTCAACCGGATGCGAAAAAGAGTCTGCCCGTTACACGGCAGACTCTTTTTTAATGCTCCCTGGGAAGAAAGCCGCTCACGTCCAAGGACGTGAGCGGCTTTCCGGTGAACTGTTGGGATTGGCCTGTGTGCCGCTTTTGTTTGTAGCGACTAAACGGACGGAAACCCTACCAATTCAAGTTTTCTGTCCGGAGGTCAGGCCGCAGCCACCTCACTGTGATTAGAACTCATATACGTTTTTTGATCACCTCCTTTCCAGTGTTGAGGCCAATATACAGAATCAATAAGTTGCGCGTCAACCGTTAATTTTAACCGCTCCGTGGTCGCTTTACTTTAAACGCCGCGACGAAACGCCGGTCGCCCGCCGACGTATACGGCGTGCGCGTGTTCGACGCCGAAGAAGTAGGCCAACTCGCGATAATCCGCGCAATCGTGGAGGCAGAAGTCGGCGCGCTTGCCCGCTTCGAGCGACCCGGTTTCGCGCCCGCGGCCGAGGCTGTAGGCGGCATTGACGGTGGCCGCCGTGATGGCTTCGGCGGGCGTCATCCGCATGTGCGTGGAGGCGAGCGAGAGGACGAGCGGCATCGAGGGCGTGGGCGACGACCCCGGATTGAAGTCGGTGGCGAGGACGACGGCCAGACCCGCCTCGATCATCGCCCGCGCCGCCGGATACCGCGACGAGCCGAGCGCGTAGACCGACCCCGGCAACAGCACCGGCTGCACCCCGGCCGACTTCAACGCGCCGATCCCTTCGGCGTCCGTGTGTTCGAGATGGTCGGCGGTGGCCGCGCGGAGTTCGGCGGCGAGTCGCGCGCCGCCGGAGAGCGAGAGTTGATCCGCGTGCAGGCGCAAGCCGAGACCGTGTGCGCGCGCGGCGAGGAGGATGCGCCGCGAGTCGTCCGCGTCGAACACGCGCTGCTCGCAGAACACGTCGCAAAACTCCGCCAGCCGCTCCCCGGCCACCCGCGGCAGCATCTCTTTAATAACCAACTCGACATATCCGGCGCGGTCGGCGCGATACTCGTCCGGCACTTCGTGCGCGCCGAGGAAGGTCGGCACGTATTGCAGCGGCGTCTCCGCGTCGAGACGCCGCACGGCGCGCAGCATTTTCAACTCGTCATCGACCGACAAGCCGTAGCCCGACTTGGCCTCCACGGTCGTCGTGCCCCCGCGCAGAAACCACTGCGCATAACGCTTTGACGCACAGACCAATTCGTCTTCCGACGCCGCGCGCGTCGCGCGCACGCTCGCGCGGATGCCGCCGCCCGCCGCCGCGATCTCCTGATAGGTCGCGCCCTCCGCCCGCTGTTCAAACTCCCCGGCGCGCGTTCCCGCGAACACCGGGTGCGCGTGCGCGTCCACGAAGCCCGGCAGGCAGACGCGACGCCCCGCGTCCAACACCTTGCACTCGCCCGCGATGAGCGGCTCGATCTCGCCGCGCGCCCCCACCGCCGCGATGCGCCCGTCGTCGCCGACGAGCATCGCCCCGTCCTCGATGATCGAAAGTTCCCGCATCTCCGCCCCCACGCGCGGACGCGCCGCGCCCCGGAGCGTGACGAGTTGCGTGCAGTTGACGACGGCGAGCATAGGGAGTTTCAAGTTTCAGGACTGAAAGGTTTCAAGTTTCAAGTCTGAAGGTTAGAGGTTCTTCGTCTTGAACCTGAAACTTGAAACTTGAAACCTGAAACTTATTTCATGTGGCGTTCGAGGAAGTCTACGATCTTGGGATAGACGACGAGCCGGTTGTTGAGTTTGACGAAGCCGTGCCCCTCGTCGTCAAAGAGCGTGTATTCGACGGGCGCGTTGCGGTCGCGCAAGGCTTTCACGATCTGCTCGGACTCGGTGTAAGGCACGCGCGGATCGTTCTTGCCCTGAAAGACCAGGAGCGGGGCTTTGATGCGGTCTACTTTGTAGATGGGCGAGATGGAGCGCAGGAATTCGAGGTCGCCCGCGAGCGTGCCGTATTCGCGTTCGCGTTGCTTGCGGCGGTAGCCGGAGGTGTTTCTGAGGTTTGTCTCGAAGTTGGAGATGCCGTACATCTCGACGCCCGCCGCCCAGAGGTCGGGGTAAAGGGTGATGGCGGCGAGCGTCATGTAGCCGCCGTAGCTGCCGCCCATGACGGCGATGCGGCGCGCGTCCGCCCCGCCGCTCGTCTTCAACCATTCGACGGCCGCCGCCAAATCTTTAACGGAGTCTTCGCGCAGTTTCACGTCGTCGAGGTGCGTGTAGGTTTTGCCGTAGCCGGTCGAGCCGCGCACGTTCGGCGCGAGCACGGCGTAGCCGCGCGAGAGGAAGTATTGATAGGTCGGGTTGAAGCCGGGGCGTTCCTGCCCTTCGGGGCCGCCGTGGACGCTGACGATGACGGGCAGAGATGGATTCGCGCCGCCCACGCGAGCGTTTCGCGGCCGGTAGTACCACGCCGGGATGTCGCGCCCGTCGAAAGACTTGTAACGGATGAGTTCCGGCTCGACGAACGTGCTTTGCGGAATCCCGGCGCGCGATGAGCGTGTGACCTGTTCGAGCCGGCGCGTCTTGAGATCGTAGAGCCACACGTCGGCATTGAAGCGCGACCCGGCGAACGTGAAGGCGAGTTTGCGCCCGTCGCGCGAGAAATCGAGGCCGCCCACGACACCCTGCCCCGGAAGCGCGACGGGCGTGTCGCCCCCCTCGCTCATCCCGGCGTCCGTCAGCTTGCGCACGTAGAGTTCGCTGAAGCCTTCGCGGTTGAGGGCATAGGCGAGGAGCCGCCCGTCGGGCGACATCTCGCTCGCGTCCGTGTCCCACGGCGCGTTCGCCGCGGACGCGATCCGGCGCGTCGCCAAATCCATGCGCGCGAGCGACTGCCATTCGCCCGTCGCGTTCGTGCTCAGGAGCAGCGCGCGATTGTCGCGCGTGAAGTGAACGTCGCCGAACTGCGCCGCCCCTTCGTGCGGCGTGAGGTGCGTGACCGCTTTCGACGCCAGTTCGACGAGATAGAGATCGTTGTCGAGGCTGAGCGTGTCGCTCGCGCGCGAGACGACGATGAAGCGATTGTCCGCAGACCAGGCGACGGCCGCGTTCGAGCCGTCCTGTTGATAGACGAGCGACTCCTGCCCGCTGCCTACGTCCATCACGTAGATGTCGAAAAAGTTCGGGTTGCGTTTGTTCGAGGCGTAGCTGATGCGGCGGCCGTCGGCCGACCACGCGCCGAAGTTGTAACGAATCCGTGGGGCGTCAGTGAGTTGACGCACCTGCGCGCCGTCCGCGCTCATCCAGTAAAGCTGCGCGTTCTCGTCGCCGCCGCGCGCCTTGCCGAAGAGAAGCCCCGCGCCGTCGGGCGACCAGCGCACGAAGTCCACGCGATCCGTGTAGAAAGTGAGTTGCTCCGGCCACCCGCCCGCCGCCCCGACGCTCCACACCTGCGGCGTGCCGGTCACGTTCAACAGGAACGCCACGCGGTCGCCGCCCGGCGCGAGCGTGGGCGAAGTGGCCGAGCGGATGTTCAGGTAACGCTCGATGGGAAAGCCTTCCGCCCTGCGCGCCGACCCACGCGGCGGTTCGCCCGTGCCGGGGAACCCGCCGCCGCCCGCCGCCTGCGCTCGTGCGACGGGCGGCAGCAGCAGTGCATACGAGAGCAAGAGGGCGAAGGCCGCGCGCGTAAATGCCGAATCAAGTCGCATTGAGAATCAGTCTCCCCGCAAAGAAAATCATCAACCGCCGGAACCGTAGCCGGTTATGATGAAGTGTAAGCAAAAGCATTCGCCGGCGCGGAGTCGCGGAGTAGAGACGAACAATTTGAGATTTCAAATAAATCAATTTGAGATTTCAAATAAAACCGTTTGAGATTTCAAATAAAACCGTTTGAGATTTCAATTTGAGATCGTCTCTTGCCCGGCTCTCTCTCCCGCTCTTGTAGCCGCGTTGATGTGCAGCCCCGCCCGACGGCAAATTATTTATGACAACTTTTCAACTCGCCGAAGTCGTCGTGTCCTGCACGATGCGCCAGCCGGCGTTCGTGCGGCGGAAGATGAGCGCGAAGCGACCGTGCGGCGTGTCTTTCGCGCGCGTCAACTGCCAACGCCCCGTGACGTTCGCGTAAAACTCGCTGAGCGGTTTGATCTCCACTTCGCCGAAGGCGAGCGTGCCCATCTTCTCCGGCGTGTCGTAGGCTTTCCGGTAACGTTCGGAGACGGTCTGCCAGCCGCGCGTCACGGTGTCGCCGGAGATGAAGGTGGTCGTCTCGGCGCGCTCGTAGCCGTCCATGTAGCCTTCGATGTCGCCGCGGTTCCACGCCGCCGCCTGCGCGTCGAGCACGGCGCGGATGGCCGCCGCGCTCTCCGTGTTTCCCTTCTCCGATTCGCCCGCACGCGTGCAGCCGAACTGCGTCGAGACGACGGCCAAAACAATCGCCAGCCGGACTAACCGTGCGTGACGCAATTTGAGGTTCATGTCGGGCATGTTCACTTTCGCGGAAGGAATAGAGCGAGCGACGAGAACTATACTCGCACGCCTGCATCCGTTTCAACGCTCCGCCCGCCCCGTGCTGACCTGTCGCCAGAATTCGCCGATGGAGCGCGCTTCGGGGGCGATGCGTCCCATGAGATACCCGGCGGCGATAAAGAGCGCGGTCGCCAAGAGGGCGGGCAAGAGCGTGCGCCTGACGGCCGAGCGCAGCCAGTGGCGCGGCTCAACGCCTTTCAGACGTTTATACAAGCCGGCCAAGAGGAGCGCGTCAACCAAAATCTCCGCGAGGAACACGGGCGCGATGTAGACGACGTAGAACATGGCGATGAGCACGCCGACGATGGCCGCGACGGGGATGATGATCCAAAAACATCCGTCGTCCAGATCAACGTCCAGCCCCACGTCGGGCATGTCGGGTATCCAGTCCGTCGCGGATGCGCCGCCGCCGCCGGACACATTGCCGGAGATGCCGCCCGACATGCCGCCCGACATGCCGCCGTCGCTCCAACCGCCGCCCGCGCCCGCGCCGCCGAAGTCAGCCCCGCCGCCGAAGACGGCCGTCGCGCCGTCGCCGCCCGCCTGTGCGCCCGCATCGAACAGGTGCGGTATTACGTCGCCGGGGTTGGGGGACAGATCGAGGCCGCTTCCGTCGCCGGTGCGCCGGAGCGCGAGCCAGAGGCGCAGCAGGAGCAGAAAGACGCAGTAGGCCGAGATCACGGCGAGCGGGTAGCGCACGGACATCTGTGTGAGGCCGAGATGCAGCAGCGCGGTCGAGATGAGAAACCCGGCCAGCCCGGTCAGGGCGAGCAGAAACGAGACGAGCAGACGCGGCCACCCGTCGCGCGTGAGCCTGCGTCGCACGCGTTCAATCGCGCGCTTCCGGTCGCCCCCCGCCGGCCTGACCCTAGTTTGCTTGTATCGCCCCGGTTTATTCATCAGCTTTCGACGCGTGACTCCAACCAGGCGCGCACGTCTTCGCGCATCGCGGGCGTCAGTTCGTGCCCCGCCGCGTAACTTTTGAATCGGACATCGCGCGCACGCGTTGACAGGCGCGCCGCGTAATCGGCGACGCGGACAGGCGGGTAGAACTCGTCGCGCGTGCCCGCCAGATGGAGCACGGCCGCCTCCGTCTCGCGGTAAAGCTCGCCCGTCTCCCAATCGCCGGGCAGCCCGCCGCAGATGCCGACGACGCCGCGCAAGACTGCCGCGTGCGTGAAGGCGAAACGATAATTGAGCGCGCAGGTCTGCGAGAAGCCGAGGAGGAAGACGCGCGCCGGGTCGGCGACGCCCTCGCCCACCAGTTGTTCGATCATGTCGAGCAGCGCGCGATGATGCACGGCGACGGAGTCTGCGGGGTGAAAATTGGTGAGCCAGCCGAAACCGTAACGCAGCGCGCCGCCCGGCTCCTTCGGCTCTTTCAGATGTTGGTGCATGCCCTGCAAGGCGGCGACGGCGAACCCGCCGGGCGCGAGCGCGCGCGCCTCGCGCATCATCCGATTTTTGTTGCTGCCGTAGCCGTGCAGCGCGATGAGCAGCGGCGCGGGAGTTTCGGCCGGGGCGTGGAGGTCGTAATAAAGTTTGACGCGGGCGTCGAGCGTGCGTTCGGTGGTTTCGGGTGTCGGCATCATGGTCGTCGGAAAATTTTTAACGCGTTCTTCACCTTTGCGCCTTTGCGCCTTTGCGTGAAATTTATCTTTACTAAAGAAATAACTCACGCAAAGGCGCGAAGGCGCAAAGACAAGCCGTAAGAACGCGTTTTGAAATACCCGCCCGGCTGGTAAGCCCTAATTCAAATAACCGCCCGGCTCGTTCTCCGCCAGCTCCGGGGGCGCGCCGGCGGCGGGCGTGGCCGTGTCCTCTTCGAGACTCCACACCTCGTAGAGTTCGGGCGGCGTTTCGGTGACGAAGCGCGAGGGGCGTTGCACGATGGTCTGGCGGTTGTAGTCGGTGACGAGCAAAGGATAGGTGATGTAAAGCTGGTCGCGGGCGCGCGTCAGGGCGACGTACCAGAGGCGGCGTTCTTCCTCTTCGCCTTCCGCATCGCGCAAAGAACGCGGCGAGGGAAACTTGCCGTCCGCCGCCCAGATGATGAAGACCGCGCGCCACTCCAAACCCTTCGCCTGATGGACGGAGGTGAGCGCGATCATCTCGTCTTCGTCCGCGCCCATCACCACCTCCTCGCCCGCGACCGGCTGCGGCGCGCCGTAGCGTTCGGTGGCGAGCAGGGCGAGTTCGGCTAAGAATTCTTCGGTCGAGTTGTAGCGCGTGCTGTAGTGGGCGAGTTGGCGCAGGTCTTCGAGGCGCGTCTCGGCGTTCTCGTAGTTGGCGGCGAGGTGCGCTTCGTAGCCGCGCGCGAGTATCAACTCGATCTGCTTGGCGGGGCTGGCGCGCCGTTCCTCCGTGACGAGCGCGTCGAGCAGCGCGCGAAACTCCGCCCAGGTGTTGCCGCGCCGCGCGGCGGCCGAGTCCGCGCCGCCGCGCAAGACCAGGGCGAGCGGGTCGGGCGCGGAGCCGATCTGCTCCCAGATGCGATGCGCCGTGGCCGCGCCGACGTTCGGGATGAGACGAAGCACGCGTTTCCAGGCGAGTTCGTCGCGCGGGTTGGCGACGAGGCGCAGGTACGAGACCACGTCCTTGATGTGCGCCTGCTCGAAGAAGCGCACGCCGCTGCGGATTTGATAGGGGATGCCGCGCCGCGTGAGTTCGAGTTGCAGTTCGAGCGAGTGGTAGTGAGAACGATAGAGCACGGCCATCTCTTTCAAGGCTAGCCCCTCGTCGCGGAGTTCGAGCAGGCGCGCGGCGACGAAGGCGGCCTGTTGATCCGCGTCCTGACAGGGCACGAGCGCGGGGAGCAGGCCGAGCGAAGGGCGCACGGCGCGCAGGGTCTTGGGAAACTGTTTGCGATTCGAGGCGATGGAGACGTTGGCGACGGCGAGGATTTCGGGCGTCGAGCGATAGTTGGTTTCGAGCCGGAGTTGGCGCGCGTGCGGGTAGCGGGCGGGAAACTCGTAGAGGTTCGTCCACTCCGCGCCGCGCCACGCGAAGATGCTCTGGGCGTCGTCGCCGACGACCATCACGTTCCGGTGGTGGACGGCCAGCAGATCGACGATCTCGGCCTGCAACTTGTTCGTGTCCTGATATTCGTCAACCAGGATGTGCTCGAACTGTTCGGCATAGAGGCGCGCGATCTCCGGCTTCTCCAAGAGCAGCCGCTTCCAGTTGAGCAGGAGGTCGTCGTAGTCCATCGAGTTGCGCGCCCGCTTGCGCTCCATGAAGATCGAATCCACGCGCATGATCTGTTGCGTCAGCGGCTCGAAGTGCGGGTAGTTGCGCGCCACCACGTCGGGGATGGGACGGTCGGTGTTGTTGGCGAAGCCGATGATGTCTTGCAGCACTTCGGCCTTGGGGAAGCGGCGCGCTTTGGTGTCGATGCCCGCCTCGTCCACGCACACGTTGAGGAAATCGCGCGCGTCCTCCGCATCGAGGATCGTGTAGTTCTCCGTGTACGAGAGCGCGGCGGCGTGGCGGCGCAAGACCATGTTGGCGATGCGGTGGAACGTGCCACCCCAGACCCGCCGCCACGCGTTCGAGTTGCTGCCCGTCAACTCTTCGACGCGCCGGAGCATCTCGCGCGCCGCGCGGTTCGTAAACGTCGCCAATAAAATTCTCTGCGGCGAAACGCCCTGTTCGATTAAATACGCAACGCGATAAGTTATCGTGCGCGTCTTGCCCGTTCCCGCGCCCGCAACGACCAGCGATGCTTTTGGCTGCGCCGTTACAACCCGAA
>DASQNL010000210.1:0-4158 GCA_035644995.1 Pyrinomonadaceae bacterium
GCAAGTCCACGGTCGCGGTCAACCTGGCGGTGAGCCTCGCGCGCGACGGCGCGCGGGTGGGCCTGATGGACGCGGACGTGTACGGGCCGAACGCCCCTCTGATGCTCGGCGTCACCGACTCGAAGCCGGAAGTGGCGGGCAACAAACTCGTGCCGGTCAAAGCGCACGGCCTCTCGATGATGTCCATGGCGATCTTGAAGCCGGGCGACGAGCCGATGATCTTTCGCGGCCCCATCCTGCACGGCCTCGTCCGGCAGTTTCTCCAAGACGTGCTCTGGGGCGAACTCGACTACTTGATAGTTGACATGCCGCCGGGCACGGGCGACGTGCAGCTTTCTCTGGCGCAGCTCGTCCCCGTTCAGGGCGCCGTTTTGGTGACGACGCCGCAGGAGGTCGCGCTCGCGGACGTGCGGCGCGCGCTCAGGATGTTCGAGACGGTGGCCGTGCCCATCCTCGGCATCGTGGAGAACATGAGCTACTTCGTCGCGCCCGACACGGGCACGCGCTATAACATTTTCGGCGAGGGCGGCGGGGCGCGTCTGGCCGAAGCCTATGGCGTGCCCTTCCTCGGCGCGGTTCCGATGGGCTTGGACGTGCGCGAGGGCGGCGATGCGGGCGTGCCCGTCGTTTTGAGCCACCCGGAGTCGCCGCAGGCCGAAGCCTTCCGGCGCGTGGCGGAAGAAGTGGCGCGGCAAGTTTCGATTGAGGCGATGAAGCCCGAACTCAAAGTGGTGTTGTCGCAGGCGCAGTAAAAAACGTCGGTAGCCGGTTGACAGTGGTCAGTTGCCGATTGCCGTTGTTCGTTGCTTGTGGCGGATGGTCAAGACGGGTAATATTGAGAGCGTCGTTGCTCTGAAACAACTGACAACGGGCAACCGACCACTGACATCTAATTAACGGTTAATAACCACATACTGAATCAACGGGACATAATTTAAGGAGAGAGAAACATGTCAACAGCAACGATGCCGACCGTGACGGTCAACGTGACGGAGAATGCGGCGACCGAGATCAAGAAGTTTATGTCGAGCGAAGAGGGCTTGCCGGAAACGGCGGGCTTGCGCGTGCGCGTGGTGCCGGGCGGCTGCTCCGGTTTTCAGTACAGCCTGAACATCGAAGAGGAGTCGAAGGCGGGCGACCACATTCAGGACGCGCACGGCGTGCGCCTCTTCGTGGACATGTTCAGCATGCAGTATTTGAACGGCGTCGAAATTGATTACGTCAACGGCGTGATGGGTTCGGGCTTCACGTTCAAGAACCCGAACGCGACCGGCGGCTGCGGCTGCGGTTCTTCGTTCACCGCGTAATCTAAGGTTCGAGCGCGCCGGGCGACTTTAAGCCGCGGTACGCGAACATACGAGCGCGCTTGGCCGCCCCCGGTTCAGGAGGGCGGCCAAGCGCGCTCGCACGTTCGCGTACCGCGCTTTTCTGTTTTGGTGTAAACTCTCGCCCGCCCGAAGCAATCACCAAAAATTCATATTCTAGGAGCCGAGAAAATGCCCGTAATCCAAGCCGAAACCGCGACCGGCACGCAAGACATTGACGCCGGGGCGGGTCGCAAACTCGTCCTCGTCCTCAAAGACGCCGGAATCGACATCCTGCACCGCTGCGGCGGCAACGCCAAATGCACCACCTGCCGCGTCGAAGTGCTGGCGGGCGACCCCGGCGAGATCGGCGAACCGGAGCGCGCCCGCCTCGCCATGGAAACCGGACTCGCCGAAAATGTCCGCCTCTCCTGTCAGGTGCGCGTCGCGGACGATCTCAAAGTGCGCGTCTTGCGTCAAGCCAGCGTTGAGAACCTCGCGCCGGGCGGCCGACCCACCGAAGATTAGAGGTCGGAAGTTATAGTTCAGAGGTGAGAGGTCGGTTGAAGAAATCCGTTTTCACCGACCCCTCACCTCTCGCACTCCGACCTCTGAATTTAATTGCGACGCGCAACGCTTGGTGCTAATCTCTCGCGCGTAACATCCGGCAAGCAAGCCACATCATCACCACAGAGAAAACTTCGGAGGTCATATGCTGATCGAGTCGTCCGCTCATCTCCCCATCGGTTTCGCGATGCTGCAAGAGATTTTCCACGCCCCCGGAGGGGAGTCGCTCGTCCGCGTGCTGCTGCGCTGGTCGCACTTCGTCGCCGGCATCACCTGGATCGGGCTGCTGTACTTTTTCAACCTCGTCAACGTTCCCTTCCAGAAGGGACTCGACGCCGACACGAAGAAGAAGGTGAATCCAGACCTGCTCACGCGCGCCCTCTGGTATTTCCGTTGGGGCGCGCTCATCACCGTCCTCGTCGGCTTGATGTACTACGCGATGTACATCCTCAAGGGCGACGTGGTGAACGCCAACGCCAACGGCGGCAACGCCAACACGTGGCTCATCCTCATCGTCTGGTTGATCATCTCCGCCGTCACCTTCGCCATCGAGTTCTTCATCATCACGCGCGTGCCCGCCTTGACGAAGGACGGGAAAATTCTCGGCGCCATCGTCGCCGTCCTCGTGATCGTGATGTCGATCATCATCGTCTACTATTTGAACTCCGCACTCTCCGCGCCGGGCGGCGACAGCTACGCCAGCAACAAGACCCACTCGATTGGGATCGGCGGCGCGCTCGGCATCATCATGCTCCTCAACGTCTGGGGCATCATCTGGCCTTCGCAGAAGCGCATCATCGCCGGCACGGCCGGCACGGGGCCGGCCGCGCCGCCCGAACTCGCGCGCCGCGCCTTCCTCGCCTCGCGCACCAACGCCTGGCTCTCGCTCCCCCTCCTTTTCTTCATGGCAACCTCGCACGGCGACTACGTCATCTTCGGCAAGTAGCTTGAGAACAGTGACGGGTGACGGGTGACAGGTGACAAGTTAAAAACCGAGCAGTTTTAACTTGTCACCCGTCACCTGTCACTGTTCACCCGTCACCCGTCACTGTTTTTTCTCACCCTCTCCACTCAATCGTCACACACCGGCGCGCCGACGGGTATAGACTGTCCGGCATAGCATCCCCGCAATCATAGAAAAGGAAGTAGAGGAACGAACAGATGATCTCGAACAATTCTTACCAGCCCAAACAATTCAACCTGAGCGGGCTGAACGGCATCTCCGACAAGACGCTGGAACTGCACTTCAAACTTTACGAGGGCTACGTCAAGGAGACGAACAACCTGACGGAGCGCATCGCGAAGTTTCTCGCCGACGGCAAAGTGGATCAGGACGAGATGCCCGCCTATTCGGAACTGACCCGGCGGCTCGGCTTCGAATACAACGGCATGGTCTTGCACGAATACTATTTCGGCAACATGCGGCGGCAAGGCACGGGCGACCCCGCCACAGACTCGAACTTTACGAGAGCGGCGGAACAGAGTTTCGGCAGCTACGACATTTGGAAGGCCGATTTCGTCGGCATCGGCAAGATGCGCGGCGTCGGTTGGGCGATGTGTTACCAGAACCCGGCGAACGGCCGCCTGTCGAATCACTGGATCACTTTGCACGAGACGGGCAACGTCTCCGGTTTCACGCCCGTGCTCGTGATGGACGTGTGGGAGCACGCCTTCCTGCTCGATTACATGCCCGCCGAACGTCCCAAGTACATCGAAGCCTTCTTCTCGAATATCGACTGGGCGGTCGTCGAACAACGGCTCAACCCGGACGCCTCTTCGGCGCGCCCCGCCGCGGCGTAAAGAATAGGGAACAGGCGAAGGGGTAAAGGGGAAGGGTCGAAAGAAGGCGGCGCACGATGAACGCGCCTCTTTGTCTTTAACCTTTTCCCTTTACCCCTTCCCCTTTACCCCTTCCCCTTTACCCCTTCTTCTTCCTATACTCTCACGCGCCATCACTCGAACAACTCAGGAGGCTCCGTCTATGAAACTTCCCGCACGTCTCTTTTTGCCCCTCGCGCTCTACAGCCTCGTCGCCGTCGTCGTCGCCGTCGCCTCGTCCGCCTGCACGGCCGCCGACAACACGAACGGCGGCAACACGACCGCGACCACCACCGTCACGCCGCCCCCGGCCGGTTCGCCCTCGCCGCTCGACCTGACGGTCGCGGAACGACCGCAGAAGATTAAAGATCAGATGCAGGCGCGCGGCGAGCAGGACGCGGCCGCGCCGACCCTGCGCTTCGTCGAACCGCGCGACGGCGCGACCCTCACGGGTTCGACCGTCAACGTC
>DASQNL010000211.1:0-3403 GCA_035644995.1 Pyrinomonadaceae bacterium
GACGCCGTGGCGGCGCAACTGCGCGGCGAGGCGGGAGGCGCGCGCGTCGAGTTGGGCGTAGGAGAGGAACTCGCCGTCGTAGGAGAGGGCGGGCGCGTCGGGCGTGCGTCGCGCCTGCTCCGCAAACTCCTCGTGCAGACATTTGTTGATTTCGAAGTGTGCTTGATCGGATGGCAGCGCGCCGACGATTAGTTGACGCTGCTCCTCTTCATCCAGCATCTCCGCGGCCGTGATGGTCTGATCGGGATCGGCCAGCAGGTTCCCCAGCAGCCGTTGAAAGTGTCCGGCCATGCGCTCGACGGTGGAGGCGTCGAACAAGTCCGTGCTGTAGTTGAACTGGCCGCCGAGTTCATCGCCCTGCTCCTCCAGGAGAAGACTGAGGTCGAACTGCGAGGTGGACTGGCCGAGCTTCACGAATTCCAGATGAAGCCCCGGCAACTCCAACTGCTCGGCGCGCCCGTTTTGCAGCGCGAAGAGAACCTGAAAGAGCGGATTGCGGCTGAGGTCGCGCTCCGGCTGTAATTCTTCGACGAGCTTTTCGAACGGCACGTCCTGATGCGCGTAAGCTCCGAGCGCGGTTTCTTTCACGCGCCGTAGCAGTTCACGAAAAGTCGGGTTGCCGCCGAGGTCGGTTCTCAGCACCAACGTGTTGACGAAGAACCCGATGGAGTTTTCGATCTCTCCGAGATTGCGCCCGGCGATGGGCGAGCCGCAGACGATCTCCGTCATCGAACTGTAGCGATGAAGGAAAACTTTGAAGGCCGCCAGCAAGGTCATGAACGACGTTGCCCCCTCCGCGCGCGCGAACGCACGCAGCCGCGCCGCCTCGCCAGTGATACTGAACGAGTACGATGCTCCGCCCCACGTCGGCGCGTGCGGGCGCGGGCGGTCGGTCGGCAACTCCAGCACGGGCGGCGCACCCGTCAGACGCTCCCGCCAATAGCCCAACTGCCGCTCCAACGCTTCTCCCGTCAGCCACCCACGCTGCCATGCCGCGAAGTCCGCATACTGCACCGGCAACTCCGCCAACGGCGACGCCTCGCCCCGCGCATACGCCGCGTAGAGCGCCGCCACTTCCCTGACCAGCACGCCCATCGACCAGCCGTCCGAGACGATGTGGTGCATCACCAACACGGCCACGTGCTCATCGGCGGAGAGCCGCAGCAGGCGCGCACGCAACAGCGGCCCGCGTCCGAGGTCGAAGGGCAGGCGCGCTTCCACAGAAGCAACCCGGTGCGCTTCCGCTTCGCGCTCGGACTGGGCGAACGCGGAGAGGTCGGTGAGGGGCAACTGCACTTGATAGGGGTCGTGGATGAGTTGGACGGGGCGACCGGCGGTGACGGAGAAGGTGGTGCGCAGCACTTCGTGGCGGCGCACCACTTCGGTCAGCGTGCGCTCTAAGGCTTCGACATCCAAGCGGCCGCGCAGGCGCACGGCGGCCGGGACGTTGTAGAAGGGACTCTCGGATTCGACTTGATGCAGAAACCACAACCGCTGTTGCGCGAAGGAGAGCGCGAGAGGGCTGCCGTCACGTGCGGCGCGCGGGATGCGCGGCCCCGCCGCCGCGCTCTCGGCGCGCAAGGCGGCCTTCTTCTTCAAACGCAACATCAGGAGGGAGCGTTGCTCAGGCGTCAGAGCCGCCACTGCTTCGGGGAGGTCGCTCATCTCGGAAACATAACTCGCGTGTGATGGCGGCTGCGAACTTCTCGGCGCGCGGGCGGCGCCGGCGTGACGCTCTCTGGACAGGCGCGTCAATAAATCTTCGAGCGGGGCGACGGAAAGGCCTTCGATGAATTTCGTCGCGGCCGCGCGTGCGCTCGCCGATTGTCGTTCGTAAAGCTTTCGGTCGGCGAGCAGGTCGCGCAGCGCGGCGCACCACGGCGCAACCTCCTGTTCGGGCACCACGGGCGAAGGTAATAAGTTTTCGTCCAAGTGGTTCTCGAAGCGTTCGATGGGGCGCACCGGCAGCAGATAATCGGTGCCGAGCTTGGCTTCGACCAGCCCGCCGAAATTACTCGCGAGGACGGGGATGCCGCGCGCCATCGCGTCCACGGTCGCCATGCCGAAGCCCTCGACCCAGAGCGACGGCATCAGCAGCACTCGCGTCTGCGAGAAGATCGCGTCCGCGCTCTTGCGGTTAGGCAGGAGGTCGATGTTCGGGCAGGCTTCGAGCGCGGCGCGGTCTTCACTCGTCGTGCCGTAACCCGGCACGGCGGCGAAGGCCACGTCCGGCATCTCGCGCGCCATGCCGAGCAGGATGGAGATGCCCTTGACCGGGCAGGCGTTCAGGAGCAGGGCATAGCCTTCGTCGAAACGCCCGAAGTTCGGGAAGGGGGCAGCCCCGAAGTGCGGGGGATGGTTGACGAACGCCTCGTATCCCGACCACTGGCGCACATAGTCAGCCATCACCTTCGAGATCGTGACGACGGCCGCCGCCTCGCCCACCAACTCGGCGCGCTTCTTACCGGGGTAGAGGCTCGCCGGCCCGAAGGGAAACATCTGCGGCGTGTGCGCGAGATAGACCACGCGCGAAGGGCAGGTCTTCAGCGCGGCGGCCAGCAGGTTTTGGCTTGGGTCTTCCGAGGAGACGAGCGCCCAGTCGGGATTGAAACTGTTGAGTTGCTCGATCAGGTACGAACGAAGCTGCGCCGGCTGCGTCACCGCGTGGACGTTCACGCCCTGCATGTCAAACACGTCGGCCGCGCCGCCCGCCAGAACCTCGACGCCGTCTTCCGCCAGTTGCTCAAGAAACTGCGCCCGCGTGAGCGAACTCGGCGTCGCCAGCGCGGGCACGACCACGCACACTTCATGCCCCCGGCGCGCGAGTTCCTCCGCCAGACAGCGGTTCGATTTATTAGCCCCGCCGTGCACCCGCGTGTACGGCAAGTTCATCGTCAACAGAATCTTCATCCGATTACCTGGTTGGAGACTGAAATGCTCTCCGACAAAACAGTGTGAGCCGGAGCGGAGGCCTACGCCCGACGCTTACATCAACAAAGACTCGTCGGCCTCTAGCAACGCTCTGGCTTCCTCCGGACTCAACTCCTTCAACTCCCTGAGCAGTTCCGCCATCTCGTCGTCGTCTTCTTGTTCGACTTGTTTGGCGGAGATCACGAGCGTCATGTCTTCGACGGTGGGCGCGTTGAAGAGAGCGCGCAGCGGCACCTCGACGTGGAAGGTCTCGCGGATTCGTGAAGCGAGTTGGGTGAGCAGCACAGAGTGGCCGCCGAGTTCAAAGAAGTTATCGCGCACGCCCACCCGCCCCACTCCCAGCACCTCCGCCCACACCCCGCACAACACTTCCTCCGCCACGCTGCGCGCCGCCACGTACCCTTCCTCCGCTCCCGCCACGTCTCCCTCGCCCGGCTCCGGCAACGCCTCTCTGTCCACCTTCCCATTCGCC
>DASQNL010000212.1:0-2237 GCA_035644995.1 Pyrinomonadaceae bacterium
TCGAAGAGCACATCATCGACCAACTCGCGGGCGGCAATTCCGACCTCGCCAACGACACGGCCGCGCGCGACGACATGGCCGCGCGCGAACCGTTTGAAGCTGAACTGAACGGCAACTCGAACGGCGCGGGCGACCTCGCCGCCGTCGAATCAATGACGGGCGGGGCGGACGCCGCCGCGCTGCCCGAAGGCGCGGCCGCGACCGGGGAAGAGTTTGAGGGCGAAGCGGGGGAGCGCGAAACGGACGCCTTCGAGGAGATAGATTTCGGGCGCGAATTTCAGGAATATCTCGACCCCGGCTACAAGACGCAGGAGTTCGAGTACAAGGAAGACGGGCCGACCTTCGAGCAGTTTTTGACGCGCCCCGAATCGCTCTCCGAGCATCTGATGTGGCAACTCAGCATGAGCCACGTGGACGAGCGCGTGCTGCCCATCGCCGAGGCCATCATCGGCAACCTCGACCCCGACGGGCGGCTCAACGCGACCAACGAGGAACTGGCGGAGTTTGGCGGCTGGACGGTGGAAGCGGTCGAAGACGCGCGCCGGATCGTGCTCGGTCTCGACCCCGTCGGCTGCGGCGCGCGCGACGTGCGCGAGTGTTTGCTCGTCCAACTCGAAGCGATGGGCGCGGGCGCGCGCCTCGGCGCGCAACTCATCCGCGAACACCCGCTCGCCGATCTGCAACAGCACAAACTGCACAATCTCTCCAAACAGATCGGCGTGCCCGTCGAAACGCTCCTCGAAGAACTCGCCTTCATCCGCGCGCTCAACCCGCACCCCGGCCGCCAGTATTCCTCGGAGGAGCCGGTCTTGATCGTGCCGGAGGTGTTCATCGAAAAGGTTGACGACGAATACGAGATTTACTTCGCCGACGACGGCAGCCCGCGCCTGCGCCTCTCGAACAGCTACCAGCAGATGCTCGGCCAGCCCGACACCTCGAAGGAGACGCGCGACTTCATCAAAGACAAAATGCGTTCGGCCGTCGATCTGTTGCGCAACATCGAGCACCGGCGGCAGACGATCTATCGCGTCGTCGAGTGCATCGTCCACCGCCAGCGCGAATTTCTGGATAAGGGCGTGCAGTTCATCAAGCCGATGATGCTCAAGGACGTGGCCGAGCAAACGGGCATGCACCTTTCGACCATCTCGCGCGTCGTCAACCGCAAGTGGGCGCACACGCCGCAGGGCGTCATCGAACTGCGCCGCTTCTTCACCGAGGGCATGACGAACGAAGACGGCGAGGAAGTTTCGACGCGCATCATCAAGTTGAAGATCAAGAAACTGATCGAGGAAGAAGACCCGCACAACCCGATCACGGATGATCAGGTGGTGAAGATTTTGATGAAGGACGGGATGAAGCTGTCGCGCCGCACGGTGGCGAAGTATCGCGACCAGATGCAGATTCCCGGCTCGCGCGAACGCAAGGCTCCGGTTTAATCACAGGGATGAGGGATGAGGGATGAGGGATGAACAGGAATGATTCAAGTCGCGCGGCTTGAACGCTTTTCTTATTCATCCCTCATCCCTCATCCCTCATCCCTTTAACTTTGGGGAGGATTCTCTTTACATGAAATTCGAGTACACGGGGCGGCACGTCGAGGTCACGGCGGCCTTACGGCGGCATGTCGAGGAGCATTTCGGCAAGCTCGAACAGATTTTCGACGACTCGACGGCGAGCGCACACATCATCATCGAAGTGGAGAAGAACCGCCACGTGGGCGAGGTGCTGCTCCACTGGCGCGAGCACACGCTGACGGCGCGCGACGTGAACGCCGACATGTATCAGGCCTTGTCGCGCGCGATCTCGAAGATCGAGAAGCAGGCCGTTAAACTCAAGAAGAAAATTATCGACCGCAAGCAGAGCGCGCAGCCGCTCTCGTCGCTCGCGCCCGACAACGGCGCGAGCGAGGCCGCCGAAGACGACGACGCCGCGCCCGCCGAGGGGCGCATCATCAGCGCGCGCCGCTACGCCGTCAAGCCCATGACGCCGGAAGAGGCCGTCATCCGCCTCGGCGAAGACTCGAACCAGTTCATCCTCTTCCGCGATGCGGACACGGATCGCCTGAGCGTGCTCTATAAACGCAAGGACGGAAACTTCGGCCTCATCCAGCCGTAAGCTCAACCACACAGCGAACCGCAGGGAGGCGCGGCGAGGTGTTTATCTACCGTGACGGGTGGATTTATAATCGCCGCGTCTTTTTGCGATTTCCACAACGCAGGGAAAATATCATCCACGAA
>DASQNL010000213.1:0-3916 GCA_035644995.1 Pyrinomonadaceae bacterium
AAAAGTCCGCCCGATGCTGAAACGATAGCCGATTTTTTCTTCCTGGAAGAAGAGAGGCACACGGTCGCTGACGCCGCGGCGCGCGTTCGGGTTGTAGAACCCGATCAATCTGAGCGGCACGTTGACGACCGGCAACTGCACGCGAAACTCCAACCCGACGCTCGAACGGAAGTCGCCGATTTTGCTGAAGACCGATTGCGACAGGCGCACCGCCGTGTTGGTCTGCGCCTCGCCGCGCAGGAACACCGACTGGAAGCCGAAGGGCAGTCCGGTGAGCGGGTCGAGCGGGCCGTTGCGGGTGGCGTTGATAAACTCTTCGCGCGTCACGAGGCGGTTGTCTCTCGCCACCAGACTGAAGCCGTTCGAGAGCGCCAGCCCTTCGCTGCTGCTGCACGCGGTCAGCGTCGTCAAAGTCGCGGGCGCAACGCCGAAAGGGCTGGCCGGACAGGGAATGACGCCGAGCGTGCTCAGGAACGGTGAGTCGGGCTGGAACGAGGAAGAGAAGACCTGATCGCTTCCTTGCCGCAGGTTGAAGGCCGAGCCGATGTCGGCGAAACCGGCCATGCTGATGGGACCGAAGAGCGGGATGCGGTACTCGAAGTTGCCGAGCAGTTGCGTGTCTGCGCCGATGGGCTGGAAGCCCCGGTTGATAAAGAGACTGTTGGCGCCGCCGGTTCCGGTGAAAACGCCGAGCGAGGCGAAGCGCTGCAAGCCCTCAATCGGGACGGGCGCATCCGTCGCGTTGGCGGCCACCACGACGTTGCGCGAACTGACGAACTGCTCAATCGGCACGATGGGGCTGATCGAGCGCACGTTGTAGCCGCGAATCGTGAACTCGTCGCCGAGGAAGAAACGCTCGTAGATGGGAACGCCCTGAATGAACGAGAGCGAAGTCGCCTGCGCCTCCCTGATCCGGGCGCTCGTGGCGAACGAGCCGACGTGTCCCATGAGCAGCCGGAAGCCGAAGACCTGCGGGTTGTTTGAACGCTTGTTCCTGACGGGGATGAACTGCTGGTACGTCAGGGTCGGCTGGTAAGTGCGCACGTCGCCGCCGAGTCCGGCGAAGGCGAGTTGGAGCGCGATCTGCCTGCCGTTGATGGCGTCCACGCCGCGCACGTCGCGCGAGTCGTAGACGACGCTCGGCGTCAGGCGGCTGGTCAGGATGTTCGGCTGGCGGTAGATGACCGGAATGGCGTTCTGCTGGTTGGCCGGATCGGTGTTGACTTCCGGATCACGCACGCTCGTCCGCGAGATGGAATAGGACAGCCCGATGCGCGTCGAGAGCGTGAAGGGGCGTTTCTTGTAGAACTCGGAGAGCGGCGCGGTGGCGAAGAAGCTCGCGCCCAGCGTGCGCTGCGTAAAGAGATTTTCGTCGCCCGTATTGAGGAAGTCCAACTGCGAGCCGCTGATGCCTTGCAGCGCGTCCACGTTCTGCGAGAGGAACGTGCCCTCGCCGAAGAACTTCAACGACTGGACGAAGAGCGAGAAGCCCGCGGTGATCGGGCGGTTGCGAATCTGCGGCTCGGTGAACGAGAAGACGAACGACTGCTGGCGGTTGCCCGCCGCGAAGTTGAGCGACAAACTTTCGCCGCGCCCCAGGAGGTTGTTGGTCGAATAGTCGAGGCCGAAGAACGAGCCGCCGATGCCGGACAGCCCGCCGTTGAAGGAGATTTGCTGTCGCCCGCGCTCCTGCACTTTGACGTTCACGTCCACCAGACCCTCTTCCTCGTTCTGGCGGAAGTCCACGTCGCGCTCCTTGTCAACCGGATCGAAGAAGCCGAGTTGGTTCAGGCGCAGCACGGAATACTCCACGTAGGACTGGTTGTAGATGTCGCCCTCGTTCAGGACGAACTCGCGGCGCAGGACGTTGTCGCGCGTAAAGGTGTTGCCGGTGAATTCCAGGCGACGCAGGGTGAACTGCTTGCCCTCGTCAATCGTGATCGTGTAGTCGGCGATGCCTTCGTTCGGGTTCGCGGGGTTGTCCTTGTAGGTCGGTTCCGGCTCCGCCGTGTACTGGATGAAGCCGTTGTTGCCGTAGAGTTTTTTGAGGTCTTCGATGAGACCTTTGTAGATGCGCTCGCCGCTCGCCACGTCGCCCTGCTTGAGGCCGATGACGGCGCGGATGATCTTCTCGTCGAAAATCGAGTTGCCTTCGATCTTGAGTTCGCCGAGCCGGTAGACTTTGCCTTCGATGATGGGGATCGTGATGCGCAGCGCTTCGTCCGTCGAGGACAGGAGCGGGAGCGGGAGGATGGGGAAGCCCGTGCGGCGTCGCCCCAGACCTTCGACGCGCGGCTCGCCCGGTCGCGCCTGCAAGTAGCCCTTACCGGCCATGTAGTTGCGTATGAGGCGGAGGTCAACGTCGAGTTTTTCGCGGTCGAGGATGTCCCTGCCTTTGAAGCGCGTGATCAAACCCGCCTCCTTGACGTACTTCATCGCGCCGCGCAGTTCGCCTTCTTTGAAGTTCTTGTTGCCCTCGAACTCGATCTCGACGACGCGCACGCGGTCGCCTTCCTTGACGCGGAAAGTGACGGCGGACGAGGTGGCGGAAACCACTTCCTGCTCCACTTCGACGGTCGCGTTCGGGTGGCCTTTGGCCGAGAGCAGTTCCTTGATGACGCGCGTGGCGGTGTTGAGTTTGACGGGGTCGAGCAGATTCTCTTTCTGGATGCCGACGCGACGTTCGCGAAACGCCTTGAGCAATTCCGACTCGCTGACGCTCGACAAGCCCTCGAACTGCAAGTCGCGTATGACGGGCAACTCCTCGACTTCAAAGATCACTTCGACGCCGCCGCGCGGCCCTTCGAGGGTGAGGACGCGCGACTTGGTTTTGTTGAAGAAGTTGAGATCGTTTAAGGCTTTGAGGTCTCGCGCCACCTGCGCCTCGCTGAAGGGGTCGCCGGGTCGCGTCGTCACATAGTAGAGCAAGTCCTCCTCGCGGTTGCGGCGATTGCCCGAAATGTCCACGCTTTCGACGAGTTTTTGGGATTGAGAGGCGGGCGCGGTCGGCTCCTGCGCGCTCGCGGGGAGCGCGGAGACGAACAGCGCCGTTTGGCCGATAATCAGAGCGGCCAGAAGAAAGCGCCGCAGGGGCGCGTTAATTCGCATAATTGCTTTTTGCCTCAAAGCAGAAAAATACTTTGGGAAGTAGGAAAACGAGTCCTTTTCGCGCGTCCCCCCGGCGGCACTATCAAGACACGAAACGGGGTACGACTTAAGAATATTTCGGAGGCTTGGATTCGCATCCGCCGCCCCCAGTTGCCAGCCGCCGGGTCGAGCAAAGGCGCGCATTATACAGGGGGAAACGGCTAAACAAAAGTCTGGAGTCTGAAGTCCGGAGTCGAAAGTCAAAAAAACACGAGGTTTTCCCGACTTCCGACTCGAGACTTCAGACTCCAGACTCCAGACTTTAACTATCAGTGAATTAAAAGCTCGTCGCCCACTTCCTCGATGCTCACCGGACGATGGCCGAGCGCGCCGCCGTCCTCGTAAACTTCGATGAGCGTGGCGGTGCCGAGTTCGCCCTGGATGAGCGCTTCGGAGAGCGGGTCTTCCACATATTTTTGGAGCGCGCGGCGCAAGGGGCGCGCTCCGTAAGTGCGGTCGGCGCAGGTTTTCTTGACGATCCAGCCTTTGGCCTCGTTCGTCAGACGCACTTCAAGGCCGCGACGACGCAGCATGCGGTTCATCAACTCGACTTGCAGCGTGACGATCTCCAGCAACTCTTCGTCCTGCAACTCGTCGAAGATGATGATCTCGTCGAGACGGTTGATGAACTCCGGGTTGAAAGTCTGCTTGACGGCGGACATCACCATGTCTTCGAGTTTATCGCGCGAATCAATCGCGGTGGCCTGAAAACCGAGCGCGCCGCGTTTCTGTATGAAGCGCGCGCCGATGTTCGAGGTCATGATGATGA
>DASQNL010000214.1:0-2609 GCA_035644995.1 Pyrinomonadaceae bacterium
GCGCGATTTTCGAGGACGAGAAGCACCGCGCCCGTAGGCAACTCGGTGCGTCGGACGCGCGCGGCGAAGTTCGAGCGCGTGACGCTCGCGGGCGTGTTAGGAGCGGCGGCATCGGAGGATTTCTCGCCGCGCACGGCGAGCGGTTGCTGCTCCAACTCCTGCGGCGTCGTGCTCCCGCCCGCAGTTATTCCATTATCCGCACCTTCCCGTTTCACCATCTCTTAGACTCCCATCCCGCAATCAAACTTGAAGAAGAACTCAAAATCACAAGCGGCCACTCAACCTCTAGTTTTCCTTTGCGCCTTTGCGCCTTTGCGTGAAATTTAATCTCGCAAAGGCGCAAAGGAAAATACCGTCGCCGCTCTTTATCAGGCGCCGCGTGATCCGTCCGCCGCCTCATCCGCGTCCGCGTCGCCTTCTGTGGCCGTCGGCTTCGGAATGAAGTAGCCGACCGAGCGGTTGTCTTCCGAGAAGTAGGTCTGCGCCACGCGCTGCACGTCGGTAGAAGTCACGCGCGCGATGTTGGCCGCGTAGTCTTTGTAGAAACGCCAGTCGGCGACGGCTTCCGCCTCGGACATCTGCGAGGCGATGTCCGATGTACCGTCGCGGTTGTAGGCCACCTGCGCGATGATCTGTTGCTTGGCCTTCTCCACTTCGGCGTCCGGCAAATTCTCGCCCGCCACGCGCGCCAACTCCGCGAGGACCGCCGCTTCGACCGCCGCAGGCTCTACGCCCGGACGCACCGTGGCATAGACGTTGAAGAGGCCGGGGTCGCGAAACTGGTCGCAGTTCGACGTGACGGTGACGGCGAGTTCCGTCTCGACGAGCGCTTGATAGAGGCGACTCGTGACGCCGTTCGACAGCGCCGCCGAAAGGACGACGAGCGGGTAGATGTCGTTGGCGGCGGGCGGGTTGGCGGCGCGTTCGGCAAGCTATGCGTTCGAGAGGACGTTCAGTTGCCCGAGCACGGCGGGCGTGTGGTGTGCGATCTGCACGAGCGCGAGTTCGCCCGCGCGTTTGATCACGAGGCGGCGCTCGCCCTGCTGCGCGGGTTCGTCCGTGTAGACTTCGGGGATGGCCTCGCGCGTCGCGGGAAACGCGCCGAAGTGTCGGTTGATCAGTTCGAGCGTCTCGGCGCGCTCGAAGTCGCCGACGAGTATGAGCGTCGCGTTGTTCGGATGATAGAAAGTGTCGTAGAAGGCTTTGAGCCGCGCGGTCGGGACGTTCTCCACGTCAGCACGCCAGCCGATGGTCGGGTGATGATAGGGATGCTCGCGGAAGGCCGTCGCGTAGACGGCTTCGTCGAGCACCATCATCGGCTCGTTCTGCCCGCGCTCCAGTTCGTTGCGCACGACGGTCATCTCCGACTGGCGATCCTCGTCGGCGATGAAGGAGTTGCGCATGCGGTCGGCTTCGAGGCGGATGGCGAGTTCGAGTTGGTCGCTCGGCACGGTCTCGAAGTAGTTCGTGCGGTCGTACCACGTCGTGGCGTTGAAGTCCGCGCCGATCTTCTGGAGCGTGGCGGCGATCTGCGTGTTCCGGTTCTTGTTGAACGTGGGCGTGCCCTTGAACATCATGTGTTCGAGGAGGTGGGTCGAGCCGGTGTAGCCGACGGCCTCGTTGCGCGAGCCGACGCGGTAGAGCACGCACACGGTCGCCACGGGTGCGACGCGGTTCTCCACTAAGAGCGCCTTCAAATCGTTGGCGAGCCGGTACTCGCGTATGCCGTCCGCTTCGGCGACAAAGCTCATGCCGCGCGGGAGTTTCTCGTCCTGCAAAACTTCTCTGGTCTCCTTACAGTGAATTTGACGCGCCCCGTATGCTAACAAACCGCGCACGCAGAGCGAAACCGGCGCGCACTCGCGAGAGGTAGGAAAAACGTTCACTGCCGCAGACGCGGAGCCAGGCCGCAGAGTTACAGCAGAGATTCGGCGTAAAGCAATTCATTCAATATCTCCACGCGAACTCCGCGTATCTGCGGCACATCATTCTCGCCGCATTCACAAATTGAAATATTAAACCTGACTTTGCTTTATAAAGTACTTGACGAAATTGCCGGGAAGGCGTATCCTGCGTCTGATGACTGTCGCAAAGGTCACGCACCTCCGCCCGGTTGAAGAGGCAGATGAGCCGCCCGCCCTGCACGCGCGCGCGATGGACAACTTGCGCTTCATACGCGAGACGATGGAGAACGCCGCGTCGTTTACGGCTGTTTCGGGCTGGGGTCTGTTCGTCGTGGGCTTGACGGCGCTCGTGGCCTGCTACCTCGCCGTGCGCGCGACGGCGCGCGGCGCCTGGATCAAAATCTGGGTGGCGGAGGCCGTCCTGTCGCTCCTCATCTCGGTCGTGGCGATGAGCCGCAAGGCGCGAGCCGCGCAGCAGCCGCTACTGTCGAAGCCGGGTCGCAAACTTCTCTTCAACCTCGCGCCGCCGCTCTTCGTCGGCGCGCTCCTGACCATAGTGCTCTCGCGCTACGGCACGGTGAGCGTGATTCGCCCCGTGTGGCTGTTGCTCTACGGCGCGGGCGTGGTGACGGGCGGCGCGTTCTCCGTCCGCGTCGTGCCGGTCATGGGGTTGTGCTTTATGCTCGCGGGCACGCTCGCGCTCTT
>DASQNL010000215.1:0-1809 GCA_035644995.1 Pyrinomonadaceae bacterium
GCTGACGTTGAACGGGACGATGCCGAGTTTCGGTCGGACGACCGCGCCGTTCTTGATGAGTTGCGGCACGATGCGCTTGGCGATGTTGGCGGGGACGGCGAAGCCGACGCCGACCGAGCCGCCCGCGGGCGAAAGTATCTGCGAATTGATCCCGATCATGCGCCCGCTCGAATCGAGGAGCGGCCCGCCGGAGTTGCCGGGGTTAATGGAGGCGTCCGTCTGGATCGCGCCTTCGATCTGCCGGTTGTTGCGCGCGCGTATCGGGCGTTGCAAACCGCTGATCACGCCGGTCGTCAGAGTGCGCGCGAAGCCGAACGGGTTGCCGATGGCTAAGACCTTCTGGCCGACGACGAGGTTGTCCGAATCGCCGAAGGGCACGACCTTGAGCATTTCGCGCGGCGCTTCGACTTTGATCACGGCGAGGTCTGTATCGGGGTCTTGCCCGACCTTCGTCGCCGGGTAAGCCTTGTCGCCGCCGAAACTGACGCTCAGTTTCTGCGCGCCTTCGATGACGTGATAGTTCGTCAGGATGTGACCCTGCGTGTCTATGACGAAGCCGGAGCCGGAGCCCGTGCGCTCGCCCGCGTCCCAGAAGTCGTTGCCGAAGGAGGTGGAGGTGATGAAGACCACGCCGGGCGAGATGGCCTTGTAGACCTCTATGTTGTTCTGCTCGTCGGTGGCGAGAGCCGGATTGCTGATTCCGGCAGGCGCGGTCTCCGTGAGCGACGCGCTGCCGCTCGGTTCGAGCAGGCGGCTGCCGTAGCGTTCGAAAAAGAAGACGACGCCGGCGGCGATGAAGGCCGACGAAAACGCGATCAGCAAAATCTGGCGTGCGGAAATTCGATACATATATCTGCTTCCTTTGAGATGACAAAAAACTTACGGGATGCGTGCGCCCTGTTGAGATGCGCGCGGCACAGTCGCCGTTTGCTCGCACCATTCGCGCGCGAAGGTTACGACAAAGGCCGTGAGTCACAGTCGCGCGCCGCGTAAAAACTAATACGCGGAAAAGCGCGCGAAGGTTTGAACCGGAGTCTAACGTAATGGGGCGCGCGTGAGTAGCGGCAAGGGAAGTTACGAATTTTCGGAAACTCAGAAGAGCGCTGTGAGCAGTGCGTCGGGCAGGCGTACGAGATAGGCGATGGCGGCGTCCGTGCGCGGGTGGCCGAGCGCAGCAAGACCTGTAGCGGCGTGGACGAACATGAGCGCGAGATAGAGGCCGAGCACGAGGCGGAGTCCGCGACGCGCGAGCGAGAGGTGCGACCAGCGGTAGAGAACGTAGGCGACGCCGCCGCCGATGACGAGTTTAGTGGCGAGAAAAGGCAAGTTGCCCGCGTCGAGCAGGTAGGCCATCAGGCCGTTGCCTTCGGTCGCCAGCCCGTTTCGCACCCAGATAATCGTCAATTGTGCGTCGAGCCAGTTCAGCAGAAACAGCAACACGCATTTGGTCAGGACGCTCATCGCTCGCTTCGCTCTCCTTTACGCGCCGACTAACTTTGTTTAACCCGACCCCTTAACGATTGAACCCCCAGCTTATCGGGCTGGGGGTTCGCTCAGGCTACGGGAGAAACGAATTCGCTTCGTTTGTACCAACTAGAAAAGTCTAATCGCCGACGATTTCCAAGAACCACGAACGCGTGTGCCGCGCGTGTTGGCAAATGCGCGGGGCACATTTTAATGCTGCGGACATTCGTGGCGCTCGACGTTTCGCGCGCGCGAGAAGAGCGGCGGCTCTTCGTGGAGTTCGAGCAAGACTTCCGACGTTTGCGTCGCGCGCGCGCAAATCTCGTCCGTGATGTTTTTGTAAAC
>DASQNL010000216.1:0-11016 GCA_035644995.1 Pyrinomonadaceae bacterium
CGCGCGCACCGTGATCTTCGGGTTGTGCTTGGCTAAGACCTTCGTGATGGCCGCCGTCAACGTCGTCTTCCCGTGATCCACGTGCCCGATTGTCCCGATGTTCACGTGCGGCTTCGACCGGTCAAACTTCTCCTTGCTCATTGTGTGATAGCCTCTTTAAAAAGTATTTGGTTGTGAATCGTCTGTTTGGTGAAGCCCGCGATGAGATTTGAACTCATGACCTCCTCCTTACCAAGGAGGCGCTCTACCCCTGAGCTACGCGGGCGCATTTTCGGTCTGCCGTGCGCCCTGTTGACCGTCTGAAGTGTGGAGCGGGAGACGAGGCTCGAACTCGCGACCCTCAGCTTGGAAGGCTGATGCTCTACCAACTGAGCTACTCCCGCCCGACCTTAAGGGCGGAGGGATGAGGGATGAGGGATGAATCCAGAACTTCATCCCCCATCCCTCATCCTTCATCCCTCAATATCTGGTGCAGGGGGTAGGATTCGAACCTACGTAAGGCGTTAGCCTGCCGGGTTTACAGCCCGGTGCCATTAACCACTCGACCACCCCTGCACGGTTTGTCCAAATATCTGTTGGAGCCGGCGAAGGGACTCGAACCCCCGACCCTCTGATTACAAATCAGATGCTCTACCAACTGAGCTACGCCGGCACACACGGATCGCTCCGAGCACTTCCGACAAAACGCGAATAGTAACAATAGCTTCCCTAAAACGCAAGCCGCAGAAAGGGGCGTGCTGATTTCGGACAGGCGCACAGTCAGTTTGAAGAAATTTGTTGACGCTCCGCATCCCCAGCAAGTAGGATTGAAATCGCCCTGTGTCGTGCGGCCACAGACGCCCGCAACGACTCTCACCTCATCCCAAGCCCGTTTGAAGCCACTCTTGAAGGCTACGCAAAAAAGCCTCCGCAAGCCCGCTTTAAACCCGATCCGCTGTCCGCAGAGTCCATTCTGTCCTTTAAAACTCAGGAGATGTCCCGTGCATACCCGTAAACACTTTTCGCGTCCCGGCGGTTTAGCCGCCTTACTTCTCGCTTTCCTCTCCGCGCTGATTCCGGTCGAAGCGCAGACCGCGCCCGATGCCGTGAACCGGACGCAAAACGCCTCCGCCGCAGCTTTGCCGACGCCGTTGCCGGCGGCTCTCGAAACCGAACTCAATTGCGCCGGTTATATCGAGTATGAGCCGAATTACAGCGGATTTGAGGTTGTCGGGGCTGAACAGGAGCAGGAGCAGGCCACTTTCAGCGTGGGCAACTTGGTGTTCATCAATGCCGGTTCGCAACAGGGCGTGAAGGTCGGGCAGGAGTTTCAGGTGGTGCGGCCGCGCGGCCGGTTCAAGACTAAACTGACGCGCAAATCAGGCTGGCTCGGCGTCTACACGCAGGAGATCGGCCGCCTGCGCGTGACGGTCGTGAAGGATCGCATGTCCGTGGCGCAGGTCGCAAACAGTTGCGAGGTGATCCTGCTCGGAGATTTGCTGCGCAGCGTGCCCAACCGCGTCTCCCCGCCCGCGGGCGACGAGACGGCCGAACTCGACCGTTTCGCCGACCCGACCGGCAAACAGAACGGCCGCATCGTGCTCGCGCGCGAGATGCGCGAGATGATTTCGCGCCAACAGATCGTCTACATAGACCTCGGCACGGAAGACAATTTGAAGGAAGGCGACCGCCTGACCGTCTATCGCCCCGCCGGGACGGGCAACATTGTGCGCTCGCGCGATGAAGAGGTGGCGCCGTCGGCCAACTACGGCTTCGAGAGCGAGCGTTTTCGCGGCGGCAGATTTTCCATCAACTCGCAACGCGTCGAAAACGCGAACCGGGGCGACATCGACGGCCCGGTGATGACCACGCCGAAAGTGAAGCGGCGGCGGCCTGCGATGCCGCGCAAGATCGTGGGCGAGATCGTGGTGCTCAATGTGCAGGCGCGAACGGCGACCGCCATGATCACGCGCATTGCGCAGGAGATTCACACGGGCGACTTTGTGGAAGTGAAATAGACGGAAGTTAAACGCCGGGCGCGTTCAGAGTTTTTCGGATCGCTCGACCACACACAGCGCAGCCCGGAGATGCGACTTTTCGCCGTGTCTCCGGGCTGCGCTCTATTTTCATCCGACGGGCATGCGTCCGGCCGCGCGCGTCGTGGCTTCGACCGCGCCGTGCGGCGGCGGCGTCGTCGTCTGCGCCAGCAACGCGGCTTCGCGTTCGAGCGCGGCGCGCGCGACGGCGGATTGATAGAAGGCGCGGAAATATTGGTACATCGAGAGACAGGCCGAGAGCACGACCACCCAGAGCGTGGCGCGTCCCAGCGTGTAGAGCAGCACTTGCCAATCGGGCGCCGTCGTCGCGCCCGCGCCGAGGAAGTGGCCGACGGCCTCGCGCAGTTCCGGCACAGACCACACCTGAATCGCCGGGAACGCCTGCCCGAAGTTCGCCACCGGCGGCGCGCCGCGCACGCTCGACAGGATCAGCATCGTGATCGCCAACACCTGCGCGCCCATCTTGAACTTGCCCACCTTCGAGGCGGCGATCACCAGCCCGTCGGCCGCCGCAATCGAACGCAGACCCGACACGGCCAACTCGCGGCCGATGATGATGACGACCGCCCACGCGGGCGCGAGCCGGTTTTCGACGAGCGAGATGAGAGCGGCGGAGATGAGCAGTTTATCGGCGATGGGGTCGAGCAGTTGGCCGAGCCTGGAGACCTGTTGGCGGCGGCGTGCGATGTGGCCGTCGAGGTAGTGCGTGAAGGCGGCGGCGAGAAAGAGCGAGGCGGCGAGGATGTGACGCGGCACGCCGAGCCAATCTTCCGAGAACGGCGTCAAGAGCACCGCGACGAGCAGCGGCACGACGAAGATGCGCGACATCGTCAGCGTGTTTGGCAGATTCACACTTACCACTCCCTTTTCCCGACCGTCTCACAATCCGCGCGGAGACGGCCTGCGGCTTCGACCCTGAACAACATGTGCTTGCCGCGAAGTGTAGGAGTCGCGCGCGAAACGTGTCAAGGGAGTTGCCCTTTGCGCGCCCCCGCAGAAGATGAGCGGCGCGCCCTTGTGCGGGGGGGGCGTGTGAGTTTTAGTTTCGCCGCGGCCGTGCGGTCTGCTATGGCGCGGCGGGCTTCCCGGCTTTCTTGGGCGGGGCGTCCGGCTTCGGCGGGGCGGCGGGCTTCGATGTCGCTTCGAGACATTGCGCGGAGAGGCCGAGAATGGCCGTGGCGCGTTGCGCGCGGTCGGCGAGGTTGCGCGCGAGCATGAGCGCGCCGTCGAAATCGCGTTGGCCGAGTTCACGGTAGCTGTTTTCGAGGTTGAAGCCGGGGACGTTGTAGCCGCTGTAGACGGAGAAGTTTTTTCCTTCGATGCGGCGCAGGATGAAACCCAGGCTGAGTTCCGGGTCGTCGAGCGTGTTGATCGTCTTGACGGCGTCGGCCATCACTTCCGCGGCGCGCAGCGCGTCGAAGGCGGCGTAGAGGTGCGTGATGCCGAGCAGGGTGCGCGCCTTGACGGCCGTGTTCGGCGCTTTGGCCGCGGTCGTCGCCACTTCGTCCAACAGTTCGCGCGCGCGTTTCTTGTCTTCGAGTTTTTTGATGCCCTCTCTGGCGATCTCGAAATAGAGGATGGCGCGGTGGTCGAGTTCGTCGATTTTGTCGGCCACGGCTTTCGCCTCGTCGAGCCGTGCGTCTTTGACGAGCAGTTGCGCGCGTTTGAAGTTGAGCCAGTTCGACAACTGCCGCCGCGCCTCCGACTCGCCGATCTTCTGCGCGAGCGATTCGACCTGTTCGAGTTGCGCCACGGTCTCCGCCGCCTGCGCGGCGTTGGCGATCAGACGCTCTTTCTTCTCAGGCGTCGCCTCGCGTTCGATCTCTTCGATGAGCGTGTCGAACTTGCTCTCTCTCTCATGGTCGCGGCGGCCTTGGAGAAAATCCGCCGCGCGCTGCTGCTCCTTCTCGCTGTTGGCCGCGTGCATAGACGATTTCAGATTTGAGATACGCTCGACGTAGGCCGGGAAGCGTTCGGCCGCGAGCGTTTCGAGGCTCGTCAGCGCGACGAGCATCTGCATCGTCTCAGGCCAAAATTTGTTCGCATTCACGGCATACTGTTCGGGATTTTTCAGGATCGTCTCGGCGCGCGACACGTAGGCTTTCAGGGCTAACTCCTGCAAGGCGGCGTTCGGCGCGAAACCCTGCGGCACGGTGTAATGCATCATCATGGTGAGCGGCGAGATCGCGCCCGGCAGGCCGAAGGCGTAGACGGAGACGAAGGAGAGGTCTTCGGTCGCGCCGTTTTGCGCGTAGGTCGTGATGGCTTCCCGCGCGAGTTGGTCGGCGAGCATTTGATTCGAGGCGGCGAGTTCGTAGAAGAGTTTGGCCTGCGTCACGTTGGCGGGGTAGACGAAGCTCTTGCGGATGAGTTCGAGCGCGACGGGCTGGTTGAGCGTGAGCAGCGACGAGGCCAGTTCGAGCAACTTGTAGCCGGGACTTTGAACGCCGAGCACCTGCGGGGCTTTCGTCTCCGCCGCCCGCCGCGTATCTTCCGCCGCCTCCAAGGCCAACTTGCGCGCCCATTCCGCGTCGCGCTTGGCGATGGCTCGCATCACGACCACGCGTTGATCCGGGAGAATGATCATCGCCCCGCGTCCCTCGTGCTTCGCCTCGTCGCCCTTGGCGAGAAAATGTTTCGTCGCGAGTTCGAAGGCGTCCGCCAAGACGGCGCGGGCGGCTTCCTGTTGATAAGACCAGAGGAGTTCGGCGGCGCGAGTCATCACCGTGATCTGGCCGACGGGATGCTGGAAAGATTTCGCCTCCGCCGCCTGTTGCTGCACGAGCGCGAGCGCGCGTTGCTGATCGCACGCGGCGGCGGCGTTTCCCTTCGGGGTCTTGTTGGTGGTTTGCGTGAAAGTTGTCTGCGCCGTGAAGAGAAGAGACAGCGCGAGCGCGAAGAGACGATGCGGCGACGAGGGATTCACAGGTTTACTCCTAAATTTTCCGCGGGAAATTCTCACGGCCACGCGCACGCCGCGCCGCAGCCGGTTCCATTTATGTGATTGCTCTCATAGAACCGGCAGGTTCCATTATTTGCCGACGCTCACAGAACAGACTGGCGGCCTGTACGGTATGACGGGCAGACTCTCGGATTCGTTGCGGAAATTTTGCGGGTTAAAAATCGCGTGTGCGCAGGAGGAAGGCGATTACCGCGAAGGCGCTGGCAACAACGAACATTCCGATACAGGCATAATCCCACCAACTCGCCATGAGCAACGGCATCCACGAGATTTTCGTGACATAGATCATCTCTTTCGGCGGAGGCGGGAAAAAGAGACTATGCCCTTCGTAGACGTACCAGAGGATGAATGTTGCAGCGTAGATGCATCCGGCAGCGACCAAAAACTTGTGCGCAGTGTCATTTAGAAAACGCATCCTTAGTTACTCCTAAAGCCTCGCTTGCGCTGTGTTACATGGTCACGTAGAATAACTGTTTCTGCGCTCTCGATTTTTTTCAACTATAGCTGCGCAACTTTATTTTAAGCAATGGCAATTGACCGGATCACGGTGCGCGGAGCGCGCCAGCACAATCTCAAAGACATCAGCGTCGAAATCCCGCGCGACCGCCTGACCGTCATCACCGGACTCTCCGGTTCGGGCAAATCTTCGCTCGCCTTCGACACGATCTACGCCGAAGGCCAACGCCGCTACGTCGAATCGCTCTCGGCCTACGCGCGCCAGTTTCTCGACCAACTCGAACGCCCCGACGTGGATTCCGTGGACGGTCTCTCCCCGGCCATCTCCATCGAACAGAAGACCGTCTCGCGCAGCCCGCGCTCGACCGTCGGCACGGTGACGGAGGTTTACGATTACCTGCGCCTCCTGTTCTCATCCGTCGGGCAGCCGCATTGCCACATCTGCGGCGCGGCCATCACGCGCCAGAGCGTCGAGCAGATCGTGCACAGCGTGCTCGCGCTGCCGGAAGGCGAGCGCGTGATGATCCTCGCGCCCATCGTGCGCGGGCGTAAGGGCGAGTTCAGGAAGGAACTCGAAAAACTCGCCAAGGACGGTTTCCTGCGCGCCCGCGTCGACAACGAACTGCTCTCGCTCGACGAGGAGATCAAACTCGACAAGCGGCGCAATCACTCCATCGAAGCGGTCGTGGATCGTCTGCTCATCAAACCCGGCATCAACGAACGCCTCACCGAATCCGTCCGCACGGCCTTGAAGCTGACGAACGGCGCGGTGCTCGTCTCGGTGGTTGACGGCGAAGAGAAGATGTATTCGGAGCGCATGGCGTGCGTGAACTGCGGCATCAACGTCGCGCCGCTCGAACCGCGCTCTTTCTCTTTCAACTCGGCCTACGGCGCGTGCAAGCGTTGCCACGGCCTCGGCACGGTGCTCGAAGTTGACCCCGCCAAGCTCATCACAGACCCGCACGAGCGCGCCGACAAGCAACTCTTCATGGGCACGGCCGACAAGCAAGGCTCGGCTTATTTGCGCAGCGCGCTCGTGGCCGTCACCGAACACTTCGGCGCGTCTGCGTCCGTCCCCTTCTCCGCGCTGCCGAAAAACGCGCGCGAGGCTTTCTTTCACGGCCTCGAAGGGCAGATCACTTTTCGCCAGGGACTCTACACTTACCAGAGCGATTGGAAGGGCGCGGTGCGCCACCTGCGCGAGCGCATGAACGACGCGCCCTCCGAGAAGGTGCGCGAGGCGTTGGAAGAGTTGGTGTCGCCCGTCGAGTGCCCGGATTGCCACGGCCAACGCCTGCAACCGGAATCGCTCGCCGTGCGCGTCGGCGGTTTAGGCATCACGCAGTACACCGCGATCCCGATTGAAGAGGCCGTCGCCGTCTTCGACCGGCTGACCTTGAACGAGCGCGAGCATCAGATCGCCGGACTCGTCCTGCGCGAGATACGCAACCGCATGCGCTTTCTCGAATCGGTCGGCCTCGGCTACATCACGCTCGACCGCCCCTCCGCCACGCTCTCCGGCGGCGAAGGCCAGCGCATCCGCCTCGCCACTCAGATCGGTTCGCAACTGCGCGGCGTGCTCTACGTCTTGGACGAACCTTCAATCGGCCTCCACCCGCGCGACAATCAACGCCTCATCGAGACGCTCTGCGCCCTGCGCGACCTCGGCAACACCGTGCTCGTCGTCGAACACGACGAGGAGACGATTCGCCGCGCCGATTACGTCGTGGACATCGGCCCGGCGGCGGGCGTCCACGGCGGCCGGATCGTCGCGGTCGGGACGCCGGAAGAAGTCGCCTGCAATCCTAATTCCGTCACGGGTCTCTACATCTGCGGCGCGCAGAAGATCGACCTGCCCGCCGCGCGGCGCGCCCCGAACGGCCACAGCGTGACGGTGCGCGGCGCGCGCGAGCACAATCTCAAAGACATCGACGTGGCCTTTCCGCTCGGCTTGCTGACGGTCGTGACGGGCGTCTCAGGTTCGGGCAAGTCCACGTTGATTGACGATATTCTCTACCGCGCGCTCGCCCGCCACCTCTACGGCTCGCTCGACGAGCCGGGCGCGTATGATTCAATCGAAGGTTTGGACAACGTCGATAAGGTGATCGAGATCGACCAGTCGCCGATTGGCCGCACGCCGCGTTCCAACCCCGCGACGTACACCGGGCTCTTCACCCCTTTGCGCGAACTCTATGCGATGCTCCCCGAATCGCGCGAACGCGGCTACAAACCCGGACGCTTCTCCTTCAACGTCAAGGGCGGGCGTTGCGAAGCCTGCGAGGGCGACGGCATGAAGCGCATCGAGATGAATTTCCTGCCCGACGTGTACGTGCTCTGCGACGTGTGCCGCGGGGCGCGCTACAACCGCGAGACGCTCTCCGTGAAGTACAAGGGCAAATCAATCGCGGAGCTTCTGGACACGACCGTCGAAGAGGCTCTCCCGATTCTCGAAAACATCCCGCAGATCAAACAGAAGATTCAGACGCTCCTCGATGTCGGCCTCGGCTATATCAAACTCGGCCAGTCGTCCACGACGCTTTCGGGCGGCGAGGCGCAGCGCATCAAGCTCGCCAAGGAACTCTCGAAACGCGCGACGGGGCGCACCATCTACATCCTCGACGAGCCGACCACCGGCCTCCACTTCGCCGACGTGCACAAACTGCTCGACGTGCTGCAACGCCTCGTCTCTCTCGGCAACACCGTCCTCGTCATCGAACACAACCTCGACGTGATCAAGAGCGCCGACTTCGTCATCGACCTCGGCCCCGAAGGCGGTGCGGGCGGCGGTCGCGTCGTCGCCTGCGGCACGCCGGAGGAAGTCGCCCGCGTCAAGAAATCCCACACCGGCCAAGCCCTCAAGCCCCTGCTCGGCGACCACGCCGCGAACGGCAACGGCCACAAATCGCCGCGCAACGGGAAAACCCCGACGGCCGCGCGCGCGAGCAAAAAGAGTGCTTGAAATGATGAGCGGCGGCGGGTAGCATGTGGCCGAGCCGAGACGTGTCAACCTTCACTCTCGATAAGCGACGTTGGCAAATCGGCATCCGAACATAAGGAGAAACCCCCAATGTCCAAGCATCGTGCACGCGCCTTCGTGCCCGCACTCTTTGTACTGCTATTCATCGCCTTCAGCGTCCCTCAATCCGCATTTTCCCAAAAGACTCGAACCGCCGCGCCCCCGGCTCAGCCCGCTGCGGTCGCCGCGACGGCGGAAAAAGTCGCGGCCAAAGATGAAGCCTGCGAACAGTCGCCCGCCGCCACAGCCTTGATGCCTGCCATCGTCGCACTGACCGGAGCGGGCGAGGCGACGGTCGCCACAGCAGCCCGGCCTTTGACTTTCCCGTCCGCAAAGACGGTCAACGCCGGGAGAACAATCAACAACAGCTCGGCGCGTTCCCTCTCGTTTGAGGCGGCGGCTCGCCCCGCGTCAAAATCCTTCGACGCCTTGACCTTCTCGACGCAAGATACCATCGGCAGCGCACAGCAAACGAGCGCAGCGTCCTACACGCCCCTGACTTCCGAGGAGAAGATGCGGCGCGGGTTCAAGAACGCGTTCCTCAGCCCGCAGGCATACGCGCTGCCGTTCGTGAGCGCGGTCATCACGGAGTGGGGCGAAGACGACCTGCCGCACAAGGACACGGACGACCGCGTGGCCGACGGTCTCTCGCGCTTCGCCATCAAGTTCGGCCGGCGCGCGACGAACAACCTGCTCGGCGGCGTCTACTCTTCCGCCTTCCGGCAAGACCCGCGCTACGAGCGCGCCGCCGAGGGCACGGGCGCGGGAGCGCGCATCGTCCACGCCGCGACCCGCGTCTTCGTCACGCGCGGCGACAACGGCAAACACCAACCCAACTACACACGCTTCGCCTCGCAACTTTCTTCCAGCGCGCTCTCCAATCTCTGGGAGCAGAGCACGCCCGGCCACGACCGCATCGGCACGGACGCCACCTTCCGCCGCTTCGGCAACTCGTTCATCACCGGCGCGCTTTTCAACGTGGTCAACGAATTCTTGCCGGACATCAAAAGAATTTTCGGCAGGTGAGGGGCGTTTGCAACGTGCGGCTCGTCAGTTTTATGAGTCGCACGTTGCACCCCGGCCGAATAATGTTTCAACGCATCCTCCGTGCGAACTCGTCGAGCGGATGTTCTTTCGAGAATGTTCATGATTGAAGAAAGGACGCGCCGCCGCCGTGTCAATTTACGATGAAGATTTGCTCCCGCTCGACCTCGAAAAAGTAAACACCTACCCGCTCGCCTCGCGCCCGAGCAAGGTCACGGCGGCGGATTTCGCCCGCCCCGTCACCGCCGACGCGACGCTCCGTGAGTTCCTCGGCACGCTCCCGGACATTCTCGCCGTGCGTTCGCTGCGAGAGGTGGCCGCGCAGGTGCGCCGCGCGCGCGCGTTGGGCAAACCCGTCATCTGGGGCATCGGCGGCCACGTCATCAAAACCGGACTCGCGCCCGTCATCATCAACCTGCTGTCTCGCGGCTACGTCTCGGCCGTCGCCGCGAACGGCTCGGTGCTCGTCCACGATGCGGAGATCGCGCTCGTCGGCTCGACCTCGGAAGACGTTGACGCCACGCTCGGCGAGGGCGCGTTCGGCGCGGCCGAGGAGACCGGGAAACTTTTGAACGGCGCGGCGCGACACGGCGCACGCGACCGCCTCGGACTCGGCGAGGCGATGGGACGCGAACTATCGCAACTCAATCCGCCGCACGCGAACTTGTCGCTGCTCTGCGCAACTTACCGGGCGCGCGTGCCCTTCACGGCGCACGTCGCCATCGGCGCGGACATCGCGCACTTCCACCCGACGGCCGACGGCGCGAGTCTCGGCCAAACTTCGCACACGGATTTCCGGCTGCTCTCGGAACTCGTCAGGCGCATGCATGGCGGCGGGGTCTATTTGAACATCGGCTCGGCGGTCGTGCTGCCCGAACTATTTTTGAAGGCCGTCACGCTCGTGCGCAATCTCGGCCATCCGCTCGCCGATTTCACCACCGCCAACTTTGACTTCATCCAATCCTACCGCCCGCTCACCAACGTCGTCCGCCGCCCCACCAGCGACGGCGCCGGGCGCGGCTACTCCGTCACCGGCCATCACGAACTCCTGATCCCGCTCCTCGCCGCCGAAATTCTCTTCGGCGAGGTCTAAAGCAGTTATCGCTGCTCGGCGAAGAAAAGATACTGATAGCGGCAAGTTCGCCACCCACCCATTCACTGCCGACCGGGCGGCGGGCTTCTCTCGCCCCCACAGTTGGACTCACTGATATATCCTTCTTTTGTAGCCCGCTCCGACGCGTCGCCGGACTCGTCTACGCCTTGCTTCCGACCCCTTCCCCCGCCTCGCAAGGATTGTGTCCTCGATAGAGTTGTACCGTGCGCCCGTTCGGCGTGCGTCGTGTCTGCGCTCGTAAGCGTCTATAAGAAATTGTTTGAACGAGTCCCGTGAAGAAACAGTTTGAACGAGTCCCGTGAAGAAACAGTTTGAACGAGTCCCGTGAGGGACGATTGATAATAGCCCGGCGATTTATCGCCGGGAATCAGGTAGCAGGATAACGTTT
>DASQNL010000217.1:0-8492 GCA_035644995.1 Pyrinomonadaceae bacterium
CCACTCGATCACGGCGTCTCTCGCCACGCCGACGCTGTGCGTGTTCGTGATCAAGATCGGCGTGCCGAGTCCGCCCGACTCTTCGACCCAGGTGGTGCCGGTCATCTCGCCGTTGCCGTTCAGCGTGTGCCACGCGGCGAAGACGCGCCCGCGAAAGTTTTTCCCCTGCGGCAGGATGGCCGTCACGCCGGTGCGCACCGGCCCTTGCCCGACCACGAGTTTGCCGTCGCCGGAGATGAGCGTGGTGAAGCCGACCTCGACGCCGCGCACGTCCGTGATGGCGTTCAGCGCGCCCGGCGTGCCGTCGAACGGCACGCCCAGATCGCGCGCCCGCGGCTTGTTCTGCGCGAAGCCGCTCACGGCGACGAGGCACAGGGCGAGCGTCAGATGCAGCGCGCGCCGCCCCGGAATAGAAACTCTCTTCATGCGCTTAGTTCTCCTAGCGAAATGGGAGCGAGCCGCCTGCCTCCGGCGCGCTCTAATGCATGTTGAAGGGGCCGCCGTGCGGCTCCGGCTCTAAATCGGGGCGGGCGGAATCCTGCACGACCTCGTGCATCTCCAAGACGTTCGCCCTGGTGAAGGCTTCTTTCGGCAGCGTGCCCGATTGCGCGTGTCCCTTGACGAACGCATCGGAGCGCACCCAGTTGAGAAAGTCCTGCCGGCTGTTCCAGGTGGTGAAGACCACGTATGGGTCGCCCTCGTTGACGGGGCGCAACACCTGATTGGAGACAAAGCCCGGCATCTGGTCGACCAGCCCGGCGCGCTCGCGAAATCTTTGCTCGAAGGCCTCTCCGAATTCGCGTTTGACGTAGATACGATTGGCGACTGTGATCATTTATGAAGCTCCCTTTATCGCATTATACCGGGCGGCCATGGCCGTTTACTTCGCGCCCGTGGGCGCGGCCACCCGCACGAGTTGCTTGCCCGTATTCTCTCCCGCGAAGAGGCCGAGAAAAGCGCGCGGGGCTTGCTCGAAGCCCTCGACGATGTTCTCGGCATTCTTCAGTTTTCCCTCGGCGAGCCAACGCCCCAACCGGCCGACTCCCTCCGGGAAGCGCGCCGCGTAATCCGAGACGATGAAGCCCTGCATCGACGCGCTCTTGATCAGCAAAGGCAACTGCGCGCGCGGCCCCGTGTCCGGCCGCTCAAGATTGTAGAGCGCGATCTGCCCGCAGATGACGATGCGCGCGCCGTGGTTGATCAAGGTCATCACGTGGTCGGATATTTCGCCGCCGACGTTATCGAAATACACGTCAACGCCGTTCGGGCAGGCGGCCTTGAGCGAGGCCGCGAGGTCGCCCGCTGTTTTGTAATTGACGGCGGCGTCCACGCCGAGTTCGCCCGTCAGGTATCTGTTCTTCTCGTCCGAACCGGCGATGCCGACGACGCGGCATCCCTTGATCCGCGCGAGTTGGCACACGACCAGGCCGACCGCGCCCGCCGCGCCGGAGACGACGACCGTCTCGCCCGCGGCGGGGCGGCCGATGTCGAGCAGGCCGAAGTAGGCGGTCAGCCCCGGCATGCCGAGCAGGCCGAGCGCGGTCGTCACGGGCGCGAGCGTGGGGTCAACTTTGGTGAGCGGGGCGGCCGTCGCGCCCTCGGCCTTCGCCACCGCATAAAGCTGCCAGCCGAGATGACCCGCCACGATGTCGCCCGCCCGAAAATTGCCGGAGCGCGATTCGATCACTTCACTGACCACGCCCCCCGTGACGACCTCGTTCAACTCGAACGGCGCGACGTAAGACTTGCCCTCGTTCATCCGCCCGCGCATGTACGGGTCAACCGAGAGATAGAGCGTTTTGAGCAACACCTCGCCCTCTCCCGGCCGGGGCATCTCCGCATCCACGACCCGAAAGTTATCAACCGACGGCAGGCCGACCGGGCGACCCGCGAGTATGATCTTCTTGTTCATTTTCTCCTCCGTGCGAGGCTCAACTCCCGACGCTCTCTTCCAACGCCGCGATCCGTCTTTTGAGCACGTCGGGGAGGGGGGCTTTTCGGAGCGCACGGTAATCGTAAGCGACGATCAAGCCCTCGCCCTCGGCCGCCGCCTTCGCGCGGGCGTGACTGACCACGACGTACTTCATCACGAAGCGGTCGGCCTCGACGCCGGTAATTCTCGTGCCGACGGAAACGGTGTCCGGGTAGACGAGCGGCAGTTTGAATTTACAGGCGGTCGAAGCGAGGATGGGGCCGATGCCCGTCTCTTTCATGTAGTCCCAGATGTCGAGCCGGGTGAAATAGGCCATGCGCGCGCTCTCGAAATAACGGAAGTAGACGATGTTGTTGACGTGGCCGAGGGCGTCCATCTCGCCCCACGCGACGGGCAGTTCAATCACCACCGGGTAAATTTTGAGCAACTCCTCGTGCATCCGACCTCTCCTCGCGCTCCAGCCACGTTTCGATGACCGCCAGAATATAACGCTTCTCCGCCGTTTCCAGCACGCGCCCTTTCGGGATCGCGTGCCACTTTTGCAAACAGCCGCGGCAACAGGTGGCGGTCGCGTGCTGCGCGATGAAGACGGGATGATGCCGCATCGGCGTCTGCCGCCCGTCGTTCGCGGGCGCGGCCGGAGCCAAACGCTTTTCGATAAAATCGGCGGCGTGCTCCATGACAACCGGCAACCCTTTGCGCCGCAGATACTCAAGCTCTCCGCCGCGCAGCCGGAAGCGACGCCGGAAGGCAGACGCGGCGAGCGCGGCAAAGAGTTCATCGAGATCGAGTCGCATCACATTCCCGCCCGTCGCGTGTCAGATTCCGAACCGGAGCCTGATCGCACGCACGATCTCGTCCGGCGTGGCGTCGATGTCCAGATGCGATTCCCGCGCCGGTTCTTCGAGCGCGGCGAACTGGCTTTCGAGCATCGCGGCCGACATGAAATGGCCGCGACGATTCGCCAGCCGCTTTTGAATGAAGTCGAAATTTCCTTTGAGGTAAACGAGTTTCACCCGTTCGTCGAGCAGCAGATGGGCGCGGTAACCGGCCTTCAGGGCGGAACAGGCGAGAACCGCGCGCTCGCCCCGCGCGAGCCGGTCGCGGACGAGGGCGCGGAGCGTCTCCAGCCACGGCAGGCGGTCGGCGTCGTCCAGCGGCAAGCCGCGCGCCATCTTGGCGATGTTCGCGGGCGGGTGAAAGTCGTCGGCGTCGTAGAACTTCCAGCCGAGTTGCGCCGCGAGCGCGCGCCCGATGGTCGTCTTGCCCGAACCGGCCACTCCCATTAACACTATGAACGTCATTTCTGCGCCGCTCGCATGCCGACGACTTTATCGCCGGGTCGCACGTCTGCTCGATGCCGTCTACAGGATCGCGCGCAGCAGACCGCTCGCGACGCCCGTCCGGTACGCATACCACAGGCCGAAGACGATGCTCACCGCCCCGGCCGCCGTTTGCAGGCCGTAGTGGAGGCCGGAGACGCGGCGCGCGGCGAGCGCGAAGGGCAGGCCGATGAGTCCCGACATCAGCACCATGCCGGAGACCGAGCCGAGGCCGAAGAGGGCGAGGTAGAGCAGGCCGAGCGCGGTCGAGTTGATCTGCGCGAGCACGAGCAGCGTGAGCGCGGCCGAACCGGCCAACCCGTGCACCGCGCCCACGACGAGCGGCTTGAACCCGACGCGCGCGAGCGCGTGCGAGTGGACGACGGCCGGAGCGAGAGGCGCGGCCGGAGCGTCGGGCGGGGCGTGCTCGGTGTCGCGTTCGTGAAAGTGGAGGTGGACGTGCGAGAGGCCGTCGTGGCGGTGGCGGTGAATGTGCGCGTCGGCGCGTTGGCGCAGGGCGCGGGCGAGCGCGCTCGCACCCAGCCCGACGATCATCAACGCGACGCCGAACTCCAGCCAGGTGGCGACCCGCTCCGGGATGGCGATGCGCAACGCCAGCACGACCACGCCCGCACACACCAACGCCGCCGTGTGCCCCGCCCCCCAGAGCGCGCCGACCAGCATCGAGCGCGCGAGTTTCCGCTGTTCGCTGACGACCGCCGTGACGGCGACGATGTGGTCGGCTTCGGTGGCGTGCTTGAGTCCGAACGCGAATCCGAGTCCGAGCAGAGCGAACGCGCCGAGCGATGTCGAAGTGGCTTCCGCTAGCATATTCCGTGCAACTTTTCGCCGCCGAGCATATCAACGATTCGCCTCTCGCCAAAGCTCGCCCGCGTGCGGCGACCGCGTTCGGCGCATCGGATTTCGACTCGCCGCGCAAACTCGAACGCCGAACCCGAATCTTCGCGCGCGTGCCGGCCGCGCCCGCTCATCTCAGGCCGCGACGCACCGCGCGCCGCACGACTTCCGCCGTCAGCCCGAAGACCAGATGCGAACCGAGCGAGTAAGCGTGAATCGCGAGCGGGTATTCCGACGGCGACTTCGAGAGACCGGCGGCGGGCACAATGCCCTCGTCCGCGACGAGCCAGACGGCGAGGCCGAAAGGCGCGCCCGCGCCCGCCGTCGCGCCGGGAGCGAGTTCGGCGACCGCGCCGTAGAGCGCGCCCGAAGTTGCGCCCATCGCGTAGTGAAAAGCAGTGCCCGCCGCCTCTTTTTCGCGCCCGGTCAACTCGCGGTCGAAGACTTTCACGGAGACGGCGTTGGCGAGTCTTTCGGTCGCGTCGTCCGTCCGTTCATCTTTGCCCGCGGCGCGCAGTTCAAGCCCGATGCCCTGTCGCGGCGAGCCTTGCTGCAAGGATTGCGCCCCGTGCGAGCGTTCCTCGCCTCCGGCCTGCCTGCTCAACAGGGCTTGAAAACGGTTCATCACGGCCGCCGCCGCCAAACCGCCGACGACGCCCGCCGCCAGTCCCTTCCAGACGTTGGCCGCCGGGCGGACGCCTCTCCGTTCGTTGTGTGGTCGTTGTTGCCTGCTCATCACGTTCTAGCCGATCCTGTCATGACGCCCGATGCGCCTTTGCGGAGAAAGATGCGGCCGACGCCGGCCGTGACGAGCGCGCCCGACGACGGCGTGCCGCCTGTGCCTGACCCGCGCCCGAATGATGCCGATAACATAGCACGACGCCCCGCTGCCGGGTCAGGCGGCGGGGCGTCGTATCGAAAGTTTTCGCGCGGGAGTCGGGAGCGGGAAGTTCGGAGTTGAGCCGCGCTACATGACGAGCGGGCTGCCGAGCGCGGCGACGGCGGAGTCCGGTTGCTCGGCAGGGGCGGGGCGCGGGGAGGCGTCCAATGCACGCGTGAGCAGCAAGTCTTCGACGGCGGCCGTGTCGAGGGGCTTGGCGAAGAAGTAGCCCTGCCCGTAGTCGCACTTGAGCGCCTTGAGTTGGGCGAGTTGCTCGCCGGTCTCGATTCCTTCGGCCACGACATCCATGCCCAGATTCTTGGCGAGCGTGACGATGGTGCGCACGATCTCCAGATTCTCGTCGCCGGAGGTCATGCGGCTGACGAAGGAGCGATCAACCTTCAGCGTGTTGACGGGGAACCGGTGGAGATAGCTGAGCGAGGAATAACCTGTGCCGAAGTCGTCGATGGAAAGTCCGAGACCGAGCGCGCGCAAGGAGGCGAGGACGACCGCCGCGCTCTCCGCGTTCTCCATCACCACGCTCTCGGTGATTTCGAGTTTGAGGTGGCGCGGGTCGAGATTGGTGCGGGAGAGCACGTCGCTTACCTGCCCGGCCACGTTCGCCTGCGTCAACTGTTTGCCCGACAGGTTCACGCTCATCGTGAGTTCGCGGTTGGCGGGCGACGCTAGTTGCCATTCGCGCAGTTGGTTGCACGCCTCCTCCAACACCCACAGGCCGAGCGGCACGATCATGCCCGTCTCTTCGGCCAGCGGGATGAAGTCGGCGGGCGAGACCAACCCGCGATCCGGCCGCTCCCAGCGCACGAGCGCCTCGAAGCCCGCCAACTCGCCCGTCTTCAAAGTCAGGATCGGTTGGTAGTAGACGAGAAACTCCTGCCGCTCAAGCGCGCGCCGCAGGTCGTTCTCCAAACGCAGCATCGTGACGGCGCGCGTGTGCATGGCGGGGTCGAAAACTTCGTGGCGCGCCTTGCCGCCGCCCTTCGCGCGATACATGGCCGTGTCGGCATCGCGCAGCACGTCTTCGGGATGGTTGTAGCCCGCGCCGCTCAAAGCGATGCCGATGCTCGCGGAGGTGAACGCCTCGTGCCCGTTGAGGTCGAAGGGCACGAGCAGTTCCCGCTGTATCTTATCCGCGACGCGCACGGCGTCTTCCGGCTCGCTGATGCCGTCGAGCAGGAGCGCAAACTCGTCGCCGCCGAAACGCGCGACCGTGTCCAACTGCCGCGTGCACGAACGGAGCCGCTCGGCGATCTCGGTGAGCAACTGGTCGCCGTAGGTGTGGCCGAGACTGTCGTTGATGTTCTTGAAGCGGTCGGCGTCGAGGAACAGGACGGCGAAGGCATAGCCCGCGTCGCGGCGCGTGCGCTCGATTGCCAGCCGGAGGTGGTCGGTGAAGAGGAGGCGGTTCGGCAGCCCCGTGAGCGTGTCGTGATAGGCGGCGTGGCGGAAGTGTTCTTTGCTCTCGCTCAACTCCGTCTGCGTGCTTTCGAGCCGGGCGATGTAGTGGCTGAGTTCTTCGACGTGCCGCTCGGCCTGCTCGGCGCGCTCGTGCTCGGCCTCGGCGCGCTCGCGTTCGGCCTCGGCGCGCTGGCGTTCGGCCTGTTCGGCCTTGGCCGCCGTCGAGCGCACATCCTCCAGGTATTTCCGGTAGGAGAGGTAGACGATGGCGATGACGGGGAGCGGGAAGATGAGCGAGTAGACGCTGATGGACTCCGTGAGCTTCACGATGACGCCCGCCAGCAGCGCGCCCACGAAATAGGTGACGGAAGACCACAGGTAATGCTTCGTCCAGGTGCGAAAGAGCGGCTGGCTGCTCTTGAGCGCGAGGTAAGTCGCTCCGAGGCAGGTGTGCGCCGCGTATTGCACGAGGGCGAGCAGACAGACGAAGCTGACGAAGGTGGAGGTCGGGTGCTGATCGAACTCCGTCACCTGACCAAAGGCGTAGGCGGCGAGCGTGCCCGCGAGAAAGGTGGCGCAGACGAGCGCGCCGGAGTTGCACAGGATGCCGAGCGGCCGCTTGCTCACGCGCGACCCGGCGCAGACGCCTTCGACCGCCGCCAGCGCGACCGCTGCCTCCGTGCCGTAGAGCAGCAGCGTCAGGAAGATGAACGTGTCGGAGACGGTGACGGTAGCATTGACGCGCGGGATCGGAACGGCGACGCGCGAACTGAGGATGACGGTAATGATGCCGAGCACGAGGAAGCGGAGGTCGAGGCGCGCGAGGGGCAGATGATAGACGCAGAGCACGAACGTGGCCGCCCCCACCGCGACCACGATCCTGCGGTAGGGGTCGGTCAGGCGTTGCCAGATGGTTGAGGTTAAAGCGTCCGCGCTCATGTTCTTGCTCGTTAAAAGTAGAGGATGTGGTAACGGCTCGCGAAGGCGTAGCCGATGCTGAAGTAGAAGTCCTGCGCCCGCCCGTTTCGTTCGTCCACAAACAGGCAAATGGCGTTTGCCTGTTGCAACAGTTGCCGGCCCATCTGAGCGAGACAACGACGCCCGTAGCCCTTGTGCCGCTCTTGCGGGTGGACGCAAATGCCTTCGATGTAAGCGGCCTCCGGCGTCTGCGCGATCACATCGGCCTTGTAGATGATGCGCCCGCCCTCGAACCAAGCCCACGTGCGCCCCTGCTCGATGCGTTGCAGGCAGCGGCGGAGAAATCCTTCGCGGTCGGTGCGCAAAGGGTCTGTGCCGGTCTCTTCGCCGACCATCCCGGCATGGAGCGCGGCAACTTCCGCGAGATCGCCGGGCAGGGCGGGGCGCAGGTTCCGTATCTCCTCACAGCCGTCGAAGGGGAGACGCTGTTCCAACAGAAACACATCGCGCAGCAGGCTCGGCTCGCTGCCGTCCGGCGCGTAGTAACGCCAGAAACGCCGCACCTGCCCGCTCTCGCCCATCAACAGGCGCGACCCCGGCGACTGTCGCGTGAGCCGCGCGAAAGATTCCGTGACGGCTTCGGAGCGCGCGTCGAAAGACATCCCGTGCCCGATCAGGGCGACGCCTTCGAGCGCGCCCGCGCCGTTGCGACAGCCGTAGAACCGTCCACGGTTTTGCGTACTCACCATGCCGTTGTCACGGATGAAGCCCGACATGATCACGTTGTCAACCGGCCGCTCGGCGAGGAATGAGAGCACTTCCGCGCCGTGACTCTCCGCCAACGGGCTGACGCTCAACTGCTCTGTCTGCGGTTGCTGCACGCGATTATCGACCTTGACTGTGAATTTGGGTGTCGGGGAGTAGAAGCGGGATGGAATCTTTCTTCGAGCAGCGCGACCGAGATTCGTCGCGCGCCCGCGATACTTATAGCAAGCCGGATGCCGCTCATGGCCGCGCATCCGGATCGGCGATTTCGTTGGGTTTTCCGCGGTGACCGCCTCCCCGGAGCGGGCGCGCCGCAACATTGCGTCAGGTCATATTGGCGGTTTTTGACAGTTTGCGTTCAATCTGACGAGAGCGGTCAGACCTGGCCGCGACGACC
>DASQNL010000218.1:0-2923 GCA_035644995.1 Pyrinomonadaceae bacterium
GGCGGACTTCGTGCCGCTCGTGCGCGCGTGGGGCGGCGTCTCAATCGCTTACCGCAAACGCTTGCAGGATTCGCCCGCTTACCGCCTCAACCACGAAGAGGTCGTGAAGTCGCTCGAAGAGGGCATCAGTTACATCGAGAACATGAGTCCCGTCGAGGCCGTCGCGGACGAGCACGGCGCGGTGGCCGCCATCCTTTTCGAGCGCATGCGGCAAGACGCGGAGACGGGCAAATGGAAGGCTTCGGGTGAACTCGTCAGGCTCGCGGCGCGCACGGTCTGCGTGGCGGCGGGAACGAGTCCGAACACGATCTACGAGCGCGAGCAGCCCGGCACGTTCAAACTCGACGACCGGGGTCAGTTTTTCGCGCCGCACAAGATCGAGCGCGCGGGCGGCGACGCGGGCGGCAGCTTTCGTCTCGTCCCGGCGGCCACAGGCGAGCGCGGCTTTTTCACCTCTTACGAAAACGCCGGACGCCTCATCTCTTATTACGGCGACAATCATCCGGTGTACGCCGGAAACGTCGTTAAGGCGATGGCCTCGGCGAAGTTCGGTTACGAGGAAGTGTGCGCGCTGTTCGCGGATGAGATCGCGGCCGTCGAGCGTGAAGTCGAAGGCGCGGCGGGAGAGAGTGCGAGCGTGGGCGAATTGGGGCGCGCGGGGGAAGGCGCGAAGCGATTCGAGCGCATGGTCGAGAAACTGGACGACGAGTTGATCGCGCGCGTGGTGCGGGTCGAACGCCTGACGCCGACGATTGTCGACGTGGTCGTGCGCGCCCCGATGCAGGCGCGCAAGTTTCACCCCGGCCAATTCTACCGCCTGCAAAATTATGAGACGGACGCGGCCGTCGTCGGCAGCACGAAACTGTCGATGGAGGGCTTGGCGTTGACGGGCGCGTGGGTTGACAAGGAGCAGGGGTTGTTGAGTCTCATCGTGCTTGAGATGGGCGCGTCGTCGCGGCAGTGCGCGCTGCTGAAGGAGGGGCAACAGGTCGTCGTGATGGGGCCGACGGGAACGCCCACCGAGATACCGTCGGGCGAGACGGCGCTGCTCGCGGGCGGCGGACTCGGCAACGCCGTGCTGTTCTCGATTGCGCGCGCGCTGCGTGAGAACAACTGCCGCGTCGTCTATTTCGCGGGCTACAAAAAAGGCGAAGACCTCTTCAAGCGCGAAGAGATCGAAGCCGCCACCGACCAGATCATCTGGGCGACGGACACGGGCGACCGAATAGAGCCGCGCCGCCCGCAGGACAGGCACTATCGCGGCAACATCGTGCAGGCGATGAAGGCTTACGCCGAAGGCGAACTGGGCGCGGCCAGCTTCGATCTGCGCGAAGTCAGACGCCTCATCGCCATCGGCTCGGATCGCATGATGGCGGCGGTGAAGGCCGCGCGCCACGGCGTGCTGGCCGAATATTTCAACCCCGCGCACATCGGCATCGGGTCGATCAACAGCCCGATGCAGTGCATGATGAAAGAGGTTTGCGCGCAGTGCTTGCAGCGGCACGTTGACCCGCAGACGGGCGCGGAGTCGTTCGTCTTCTCCTGCTTCAATCAGGATCAACCGCTCGATCAAGTTGACTTCAAGAACGTGAACGACCGCCTGCGCGCCAATACCGTGCAGGAGAAACTGGCGAACCTGTGGCTGGATAAATTGCTGAAAGAGGCGGGCGCGGAGGCGTAAAGACAACGTCTCGCACCTGCGGCCGCGCCGCCCCTTGAGCGGCGAAAATCAGATCAGGTTCGGGTTGTCGAGTTGACGGTTGGCGGAATCTTCGGCCGCCTCCCGGTCGCCCGCGGCGGGGGCGGGCGCGACGTTTTGCGTGCCGGGCGTGCGCGGGCGCGTCTCGCCGAGATTGGTGTCGGGATTCTGAAACATCTCCTGCTGATCCTGATTGAAGGTTTCGGCCTCTTCGTCGTCGTGGTGGTGCATGTGCGGCTCTCCTGTCGTGACTCGCGCTCTGGACGGGTTGAAAAAATTATTCGTGTTTCGCTTGCGCGCGGGCGGCGACGAGGCGGCGGTAGGCTTCGTCGCGGTTGAGATTGAGTTCGCGCGCGGCGCGTTTGAGGGCGGCGCGCGGGTCGAGTCCTTCGCTTTCGAGGGCGGCCACGAGCGCGGCGATGTCGGTCGTGCGCGGCGTGGCAGTCTCATCCCCGCCGATCCGGTGGCGGTCGATGACGAGCACCATCTCGCCGCGCGCCGCGTGCTCGCCGGAGAAGCGCGCGATGAGATCGGTGAGACGCCCGCGCGCGATCTCTTCGTGGAGCTTGGTGAGTTCGCGCGCGACGGCGGCTTCGCGTTCGCCGAGGATTTCGCGCGCGTCCGCGAGCGCGCCCGCGATGCGGTGCGGGGCTTCGTAGAAGACGAGCGTGGCGGGCAGGTTGCCGAGCGCGGCGAGGCGCAGGCGGCGCGCGTGCTGGCGCGGGGGGAGAAAACCGGCGAAGTAAAATTCGTCGGTCGGTAGACCGGAAGCGACGAGCGCGGAGACGAAAGCGGTCGCGCCGGGAACGGGAACGACGTTGATGTCGCGCTCGATGCACGCGCGCACGAGACGGAAGCCGGGGTCGTTGATGCCGGGCGTGCCCGCGTCGGAGACGACCGCCACGCTCGCGCCCGCGGCGAGGCGCGCGACGAGTTCGGCGGCGCGTTCGCGTTCGTTGTGTTCGTGGTAGCTGAGGGTTTTGGTCGTGATGGAGAAGTGATTGAGGAGCGTGCGGGTATGGCGCGTGTCTTCGCAGGCGATCACTTCGACCTCGCGGAGCACGCGCAGGGCGCGCCCGGTGATGTCTTCGAGATTGCCGATGGGCGTGGCGACGAGATAGAGCGTGCCCGCCGCCGTCGCGGTGCGTTCTGACATAGCGCGGTATTGTAAGACAAAAGATAAAACCGGAGACGTAAAATCGAAGGCCGGTCTGAACGTAATGT
>DASQNL010000219.1:0-3451 GCA_035644995.1 Pyrinomonadaceae bacterium
ATACAGCAGTGCCGACTATCAACCAACTTGTTCGCAAAGGCCGCCAGGAAGTTAAGTACAAGACGGCCAGCCCCGCGTTGCAATCGTCGCCGCAGAGGCGCGGCGTCTGCACGCGCGTCTACACGCAGACCCCGAAGAAGCCCAATTCCGCGCTCCGCAAGGTGGCGCGCGTGCGCCTGACCAACGGCATCGAGGTGACGACCTACATTCCGGGCGTCGGCCACAACTTGCAGGAGCACTCGATTGTGCTCATCCGTGGGGGGCGTGTGAAGGATTTGCCGGGCGTGCGTTACCACGTCATCCGCGGCACGCTCGATTCCGTCGGCGTGGCCGACCGCAAACAGGGACGCTCCAAGTACGGCGCGAAACGTCCGAAGGCCGGCGCAGCAGCCGGCGCGGCGAAAAAGGGCAAGAAGTAGGAAAGCTGTTAGCCGTTAGCTATTAGCCATTAGCTTTGGCCTGCTAACGGACGGTAAAAGTTCAAACGAAGGCGGTCGGCTCTGTTAGGTTTGGCTAACAGCTAATCGCTAAAAGCTAAGAGCTAATTATGCCAAGAAGAAGAGTTGTTGACAGACGCGATGTGATGCCCGACCCGGTCTATAACAGCCCGCTGGTCACGAAGTTCATCAACGGTTTGATGGAGGGCGGCAAGAAGTCGAACGCGGAGAAGATTTTTTACAACGCGTTGCTCCAATTAGGCGACAAGGTGGGCGACGACCCGCTGAAGGCTTTCAAGCGCGCCATTGATAACGTGCGCCCGCAGGTCGAAGTGAAGTCGCGGCGCGTCGGTGGCTCGACCTATCAGGTGCCGCTCGAAGTGCCGCAGGAGCGGCGCGGCTCTCTTGCCATCCGCTGGATCGTGGGCGCGGCGCGCTCGCGCGGCGAGAAGACGATGATCGACCGCCTGACGGGCGAACTGCTCGACGCGGCGAACAATCGCGGCAACGCCGTCAAGAAAAAGGACGACGTGCATCGCATGGCGGAAGCCAATAAGGCCTTCGCGCATTACAAATGGTAATGGAGAATTCAGAATACAGAAGTCAGTAGAAAAACAGACGGCCTTCATTCTGACTTCTGTATTCTGAATTCTGACTCCCAAAGGTTCTATCATGGCAAAGCAAGACCTCAGTAAATTCCGCAACATCGGCATCATGGCGCACATCGATGCCGGGAAGACGACCACCACCGAACGCGTGTTGTTCTACACGGGCGTCTCGCACAAGATCGGCGAGGTGCACGAGGGCACGGCGACGATGGACTGGATGGAGCAGGAGCAGGAGCGCGGCATCACCATCACGTCTGCCGCGACGACCTGTTTCTGGAAGCGCAACAACGTCGAGCACCGCATCAACATCATCGACACGCCCGGCCACGTCGATTTCACGATGGAAGTCGAACGTTCTTTGCGCGTGCTCGACGGGGCGGTCGCCGTGTTCGACGGCGTCGCGGGCGTCGAACCGCAGTCGGAAACGGTGTGGCGGCAGGCCGACAAGTACGGCGTGCCCCGCATCTGCTTCATCAACAAGCTCGACCGCGCGGGCGCATCCTTCCAACGCTCCTTCGATTCCATCATCACGCGTCTCGGCGCGAACCCCGTCGCCATCCAGATTCCCATCGGCGAGGAAGACGGCTTCAAAGGCGTCATCGATCTCATCAAGATGAAGGCGCTCTTGTGGAACGACGAGACGAAGGGCGCGGAGTACGCGGTTGAAGACATTCCCGCCGACATGCGGGCGGAAGCCGATGCCGCGCGCGAAAAGATGGTCGAATCCATCGCCAGCATCGACGATGAATTGACGAATAAGTTTTTGGAAGGCGAAGAGATCGGCGAAGACGAGCTGCGCGCCGCGCTGCGCAAAGGCACAATCGAGATCAAGATCGTGCCCGTCGTCACCGGCTCGGCCTTCAAGAACAAGGGCGTGCAGACGCTCTTGGACGCGGTGGTCGATTTCCTGCCTTCGCCGCTCGACATCGAGGCGATTAAAGGCACGAATCCCAGAACCGGCGAGGAAGAGCCGCGTCCGGCCGAAGAGGCCGCGCCGTTCGCCGGTCTCGTCTTCAAGATCATGGCCGACAAGCATCTCGGCCAACTCTCGTTCGTCCGCATCTATTCGGGCACGATCAAGGGCGGTTCTTACGCCTACAATTCGGTCAAGGGCACGAAAGAGCGCGTCGGTCGCCTGCTGCGCATGCACGCCAACAAGCGCGAGGACATCGACGAGGCATCGGCCGGAGAGATCATCGCCATCGGCGGCATGAAGCAGGTGACGACCGGCGACACCGTGTGCGACGAAAATAACCCGATCATCCTCGAAGCGATGGATTTCCCCGCGCCGGTCATCCGCGTCGCCGTCGAACCGAAGACGCGCGCCGATCAGGACAAACTCGGCACGGCTCTCTCTCGTCTCGCGCAAGAAGACCCCTCGTTCAACGTCTCGACCGATCAGGAGACCGGCCAGACGATCATCGCCGGGATGGGCGAACTCCACCTTGAGATCATCGTGGATCGCATGAAGCGCGAGTTCGGCGTCGAGGCCAACGTCGGCAAGCCGCAGGTGGCCTACCGCGAGACGATCACGGCGGCCGCGCCCGGCAAGGAAGTGTACAAACGCCAGACGGGCGGCCGCGGCCAATTCGGCCACGTCGAGATCGAGATCGAACCCGCGCCGGGCGAGGGCTTCGTCTTCGAGAACAAGATCACGGGCGGCGTTATCCCGCGCGAGTTCATCAAGCCGGTCGAAGAGGGCATTCGCGATGCGCTGCGCCGCGGCTTCCTCGCGGGCTATGAGTTGGTGGATGTCCGCGTGCGGCTCGTCTTCGGTTCGTACCACGAAGTCGATTCCGACGAGCGTTCGTTCCACATCGCGGGCTCGCTCGCGTTCAAGGACGCGGTGCGCAAGGCCAAGCCCGTGCTGCTCGAACCGATCATGCGTATCGAGGTGGTGACGCCGGAAGACTACATGGGCGCGGTCAACGGCGACTTGAACCGGCGGCGCGGCCAGATCGAGAAAATGGAACCGCGCACGGGCGGCGTGCAGGTCATCACGGCCTTCGTCCCGCTCTCCGAGATGTTCGGCTATACGACCGACCTCCGCTCGTCCACGCAGGGACGCGCCACCTCCACGATGCACTTCGAGCGTTACGATCAAGCTCCGAAGAACGTCGCCGAGGAAGTGATCGCGAAGGTGCAGGGCGTCGCGAAGTAAGTTTGAGCAAGACAATTAAGCGGGTCGCTTCTCTCGCTGAATGACAGGCGTGGCGACCCAATAGACAAACTGACAAATTAAATTTGTAGGAGCGAGAGAAAAAGATGAGCAAGGAGAAGTTTGACCGGTCGAAGCCGCACGTGAACATCGGGACAATCGGGCACGTGGATCACGGGAAGACGACGTTGACGGCGGCCATCACGAAGGTCTTAGCCAAGCACAACCCGAAGATCACGGTGCGCGCG
>DASQNL010000220.1:0-4791 GCA_035644995.1 Pyrinomonadaceae bacterium
CGGAGGCGAGCGGCGTCGAGAGCGAAATTGAAGGCGGCGCGAGCGTGGAGTTGATGCCGCCGCCTTCGGGTTGGAAGGAGGCCTGACCGAGCGTGAGGCCGCGGATCACGACCGGCTGCTGATTGCTGTTGGTGACGGAGATGTCGCTCGAAGTGAGCGCGCGCAGGTCGGCCTCTCCGGCCTGCACGTTGCCCTTCGTCGTGAGATCGACGATGCGGAAACGGAGGCGGTTGATCTTTTGCCCGGTCGTGTTGGTGAACTTGCGGCGGATCAGGAGCGTGCCGAAGGCCGCGTTCGTCGGGTTGGCGTTGGCGGAGGTGCGCACGCGGGCGCACGCGCTCGTGGCCGCGCCGAAGCCGCCGCACTGCGGGTCAACGAACGACGATTTGATCGTCGCGTTGCGCTGGAGATGGCTGCCGGAGTTTTGCGGCCCGGGCACGCCGAGCACGGATTGGATCGCGCCGTAGGCGGCGGCGTCCGGCGAAACCATCATGAAATCCGCCGCGTTGTTGTTCGTGTCCTGCGGCGTGCCGGTGGCGAGCTTGCGGACGAAACTATACTGGCCGTCGTTCGTCGAGATGGCGGGCAGTCCCGCGCCCTCGCGGTAAGCGGCGTTGGTCTCCGTGTTGAAGCCGACCGCGTCGAGGAGGTTGTCGGCCGCGAGATAGTTCGCGGCGTTCGAGGTGCGGACGAGGGCGATGCCGGAATTATCCGGAAAGTCGCCGATGTAGAAATTGTCGGGCGAGGCGAAAGAGGTGAGGCTGTAGCCGCTGCCGTTGCCGACGAGATAGTGGCCGCGCGGCGCGATGATCGTCCCGCGCGGGATGATCGAACGCACCGCGGGGGCTGTCGTATCCGACGAGACGACGACCCAGCCGGAAGAGGCGTCGGGCGTGTTGACGACGAAACTCGAATCCGTGTTGTTGTAAATCTCCACGAACTCGTCGCGCGCTCCGCTCTCGCCGCCGACGGGGAAGGGGCCGCGCAGCCGAAACTCGCTGATCAGCAGTTGCCCCGCTTGCGGCAGGACGGTGCGCGTGAAAGTGACGGTCTGATTGCCCTGATAGGAGGCGAAGGTGCGTGAGGCCGGATAGAAGGTCGAACCGGCCTGCTCGGCGGAGACGGTGTAAGACGCATTCGCGCTGAGTCCGACAAAGAGATACTGGCCGTTAGCGTCGGTGGTGGTCGAGGCCGTCGTCGCGCCGGTCAGGTTGATCGTCACGCCGGGGAGGGGATTGCCCTCCATGTCGATGGCCTGTCCTTCGAGGATGAGCGAGGTGGCCGCCACGCCGGCGCCGATGATCATCTGGCCGTTACGCAGGCCGCCGGTGCGGCACTCGTACTGCGTGAACATCCCGGCCGCGTCGTTCACGCCGCGCTGCACGCCGACCGTCGCGTCGAAGCCGTTGTTGGCTACGGAGCCGTAGATGATGTCGAAACGCGTCTGTCCTTCGTAGAGCCGGATTTCAAAATTGAGGCTGCCCGCGGGTTTGCCGAGAGCCGAGGCGCGCCACTCGATGTTGAAGATGCGGTTGGGCGCAGCACCCGACACGGAGGTGAAGATGCCCTCGCCCGCGCCGCCGATGGTGAGGTCGGAGAAGTGGGGGACAATGGAATAGCTGAAGAGGTTGAGCGGAAAGCAAACTTCGTTCTGCCCGTAGTCGGGATTCGCGCTCGCAAACTGGAGATTGCCGTTGGAACTGACCGTGGCCGACGTGTAGGTGTTCGAGTAGAAGTTGTAGGCGAAGGGCAGGGCGATGGTCGCCACGCAATCGTCGCCGGGCGTCGCCACGCAACTGAAGCCCGTGACGGGCGTCGTGCCGGGCACGAGGCTCGCGCCGGTCGTGGAGGTGAGGCGATATTGGTTCACGGTCTGCGCCGGGGCGGTTTGCTGCGCGGAGAAGAACAGGCCGAGCGCGAAGCCGACGGCCGCCGCGACGCGGGCGAGGGAATATGACACGGGGAAACGCATTACTGACAACCTCATGAAGCTACCTCAAATGTTGAGCTGAAAATTTTGACCGGAAAACGTCGGACGGTTCGGCTGCCGTTTCGTAACGGCCGCGCCGGTTGCATGTCGGGGGGAGGCAAAATTAGCACAAGGGGCCGGGAAAGAAAAGGGATGAGGGGCGAGGGATGTGGGATGAATGATTCAAGAATTGATCCATCGGTTCATTTCTTCATTGAATCAATGAACCGATGGATCAATTCTTCTTCGCCGCTCCGCCCTCATCCCTTCGCTCTTACGGCACTTCGATGGTCAACTCGCGGGCGAAGATGAAGTTGGGACGCTTGCGGCCTTTCATGTACTTGGCGGCGGTTTGCGACAAAGAGGTGACGAGAATGGGAAGCGCGATGGTGGCGTCGCAGTTGACGTAGGCCGAGGTCGCGCCGCGCGCGAGTTTGCCGTAGATGAGCGACTCGTCGCTGACCGTGCCCGCCGTGCGGCCGCCGGGGTGCGGCGCGTCGGTCGAAATCTGGATCGCGTACTTGTGGCCGCGCGCGGGCGTCTTCACGATGTTGGTCGCCACCTCCATCTGGTGCAGGAAACTGCGGGAAGTGCCGCCGCCTAAATTGATCACGCCGGAGACGCGGGCGCGCGCCGCCACCTGCGTCAGGTCGAGCACGTCTTGAATGAGATCGAACTGGAAATTGTTCTTCTTCTCGAAGCGCGAATTGGCGATGCCGATGCTGATCGAAGAGTCGGCGATGGTGGGGCAAAAGACGGGCACGCGCGCCTTGTAGGCCGAAGTGAGCACGCCGTCGTCGGTGGCGATCTCGGCGAGTTCGCGCCCTAAGAGGTGCAGAAATTCACGGGTCGAGTAGGGGCGCGTCTGGTCGAGTTGATTGGTGAAACCGCCGACCCACTCCTCGGCCTCGCGGTATTCCTCCTCGCTGGCGATCACGTCGAGCATCCGGCTGATCTGCGAGGCTTCGAGTTCGGCATCCGTCATCTGCGGGTGCGATTGGAAGTGCTGGCGTCCGAGCGTCTCGTGCAGGTCGTGAAAGAGCAGGTTGCCGGAGCAGACGAGCACGTCAACGAAGCGATTCTTGATGACGTAGGCCAGCAGCCGCCGCATCCCCGCCGGGATCAGCGCGCCCGACGCGGCGACGAAGATCGTCGTGTTGTCGCCGAGCATGTCGAGCCAGATGCGATGCGCTTCGGCCAACTGGCGCGCGCCGAAGCCCGTGCCCTCCATCTTCTCCAACAGCCCGGCCACCGAGCGGTCGCGGTCTACCTGCACCGGGCGCGTCGGAATGGTCAGATACTTCGAGGGTCTCGGTTTGCGTTGAGTTACCATAATTTTTCAAGGAATGAGTTTCAAGTTTCAGGTTTCGAGTTTCAAATTAAAGATTCTTACTTTCAGACTTGAAACTTGAAACTCACTTCTTCCTCTCTTTCCCGTTGACTGCGAGATAGGTGTACGCGTCGGCGCGGGATTCGTAAAACTCGACGAGTTCCGCCCCCTCGGCCTCGGTCAGTTCGCCCTGTTTGATGCGTTGCCTCACCTGGCGGCGAAAGCCGTCGTGCAGTTGCCCCGGCTCGTAGCGCGCAGTTTCGACCGCTTCGCCCACCGTCATGCCGCGCAGAACTTTTTTAATCAGGTAGCCGTCTTCGTCGATGTGGATGTGCGCCTCGTTCGGCGTGCCGAAGAGGTTGTGATTGTTGCCCATCACTTCCTGATACGCGCCGACGAGCAGGAAGGCCAGATAATACGGCTCGCCCGCGATGAGCGGGTGCAGTTCGAGCACCTGCTTCACGTCGTGCAGATCGACGAACTTGTCCACCACGCCGTCCGAATCGCAAGTGATGTCGCAGAGCGTGGCGTAGGCGGTCGGCGTTTTGTTGAGACGATGGATCGGGACGATGGGGAACAACTGGTCGAGCGCCCAGTGGTCGGGCGCGGAGCGGAAGACGGAGAAGTTCGTCAGGTACTTGGCGCGCGACAGGCGACGCAGTTCGTCGAACTCTTCCGAGACGTATTCCGCCTGCTGCGCATATTTGTCGGCGCGCTCGCACACGTCCCAGAAAAGCACTTCGCCCTTCGCGCGGTCTTCCAGCGAGATCAAGCCGAGGTTGAACAGCGTGAACATCGTGTCGCGCTGTTCGAGCGCGTCGTGGTAATACTCGCGGTAGTTCTTGATGCTGATGCCCCGGCGCAAATCGCCGAGTTCGGTGACGACCTGCGGGTCGTTGGCCTCGATCTCGATGGGCGTGATGTCTTCGACCACCGTCTCGATCTCTTCCTGCACGTTGGTGACGAGGATGGCGTGGTAGGCGGAGAGGTAGCGGCCGGATTCCTGAATGACGGTCGGGTGCGGTACGTTCTCGTCGTCGCAGACCTGCTTGATCGTGTAGATCACGTCGTTGGCGAATTCCTGCGCGTTGTAGTTGGCGGAAGAATCGAAGGCGGTCTTCGAGCCGTCGTAATCGACGGCCATGCCGCCGCCGACATCGAGCAACTCGATGGGAATCTTCATCTGGTAAATCTTGGCGTAGACGCGCGCCGCCTCTTTCATCGCATTCTTGATGCGCTTGATGTCCGTGAGTTGCGAGCCGATGTGGAAGTGCAAGAGGCGCAGCATCTCGATGCGCCCGGCCTCCTGCAAGCGGCGGATAACTTCGAGTATCTCGGTCGTCGTCAAGCCGAACTTCGCGGCCTCTCCGCCCGACTTCTCCCAGCGTCCCGAACCTTTCGAGTAGAGTTTGACGCGCAAACCCACGAGGGGCAGATCGCCTTCGTGATCATCCTCGAAGCTGTCTGCGAAACGCAGGATGTGGTCGAGCTC
>DASQNL010000221.1:0-1613 GCA_035644995.1 Pyrinomonadaceae bacterium
CTGTCTGTTCTGGCCGCCGCGCCCGCCCGCGCGCAGGACGACGACGAGAAAGTGACGGTCGAATCGAATCTTATTCGCCTCAACGTCGGCGTCGCCGACGCGAGAGGCCGCGCCGTCACCAACCTGACGCGCACAGACTTCTCGGTCTTCGAGGACGGCGTGCCGCAGACCATCCTCAACTTCGAGACGACCGAACAGCCTTTCAGCCTCGTCCTCCTTCTCGACATGTCCGGCTCGACCCTGAGCTTTCGGACGCAACTCAAACAGGCGGCCATGCGTTTCATAGACGCGCTCTCGCCCGCCGACCGCGTCTCGGTCGTCTCCTTCTGGACGGAGATGAAGGAGCAGAAGAGGACCGTCAGGCCGGTTGACCATATCGACACGCTCACAGGTTTCACCAGCGACCGCCGGAAGATCGCCTTCGCCATCGACCGCGCGCACGGCGGCGGCGACACCAACCTCTACAAAGCCTTGCGCCACTCGCTCGATGCGCTCAGGAACGAAGGCGCGCGCCGCAAAGCTATCGTCGTCCTCACCGACGGCATAGACAGCGACGTGCGCAAAGAGGACCGCGCCGCAACCGTCGCCGCGAAGACCGCCGAGGAAGCGATCAGTTCCATCAAGCCCGACGCGAACCAGACGCTCGCCTCCGTGCTCAACGCGGCGGACGCGCAGGGCGTCACGATCTACCCGCTCGCACTTCCCTCCGGCGACATCAAGCGGCTCGCAGATCGTGCCACCTTGAGCATCACGCCGAACAAGGGCACGCCCCCCGAAGAGATCAAGCGTCTCACCGAACCCACGCCGCAGCAGGCGGCCATCTACGCCTCCGCGCGCGTGCGCCTCGACACGCTTGCCGCGCGCACCGGCGGGCGGCTCCACGAGATCAACCGCCTCGAAGACATGGCGCGCATCTACGCCGAAGTCGCCGCGGAGATGCGCACGCTCTACACCATCGCCTATCAATCCGCCGGTTCGCGACCGCGCGACGGCAAGTGGCGCGCCATCCAAATCCAGGTCGCGCGCCCCGAACTCATAGCACGCACGCGCCCCGGCTACTACGCGCGTTGAGGCTCACACGAAACGCGCCTGCCGCGCCCGCCGCCCGCCCCTCTCAAGCGCGCCGAAGCGCCCGCTTGACACCCGCGAGAGCCATTCCGTATATTCGACCCTAACGTTAGAACCCCATCTGCACCCGTAGCTCAGTTGGATAGAGTACTTGACTACGAATCAAGGGGTCGGAAGTTCGAGTCTTCCCGGGTGCACCATTAAATTCAAATAGAAACGGGCAGCCGGTTGGCTGCCCGTTTCTACGTTGTGTGGCTGTAGCGTGCTAACCTTTAGCTATGCCTGTTTTTTGCCATATAAAAGGCTTTCCAGCCTCTCCGCAGCTTGGCTCTGCTGCATGATCGGCAAAGTGGCTGTACACGTCAAGAGTGAGCGTTATAGAGGCATGTCCGAGCCGCCGGTTCCGCCCGTCGCTAGCTTTCCACGACTCTCGCTTCTTCCGCGTTGTCGTAAGCGTTGTGCAGTTGCACCGGCGGGGTTTTCGCTTTGCGCAGGCGCATATTCAAAATTTCGACGAGTACCGAAAACGCCATCGCGAAATAGAT
>DASQNL010000222.1:0-2618 GCA_035644995.1 Pyrinomonadaceae bacterium
CGGTCTCCGACAAGTCGACCGCCGATTTGATGACCGACTTCTACAAGCGTCTGCTGACGAAGCAACCGCCCGCGCCGCCCGCCGCGATGCGCGCGGCGCAGTTGGCGTTGATTCAGGGGAAGACCTACAGCGCGCCGTTCCACTGGGCGCCCTTCATCCTCGTCGGCGATTGGCGATAACGGAGAATCGCCGCCGGACGCAGCCGCCCGCTGCGGCTGCCGACGGTCGTCGCTTCGCCGTCGCCGCCTTCGCCGCCGTCGCCCCTTAGCGCGGCGGTCGCATCTCCGTCTTGACGTTTGTTCGCCGGTCGCAGGTGCGTTAATATCAAGGGCGTTCCCGCGAGAGCAAACTGAATATCATGATGTGGAAAAAGGTGCGCCGATTTCTGACTGGCGGAGGCTATTTGCAAATGCCTGATACTTCGGAAGAACAGACCAACTTCGCGCCCGTGACCGACGCCGGGGCGTTGGACGACCTCGTGGCGCGCTCCCACGACGCGCCCGTCGTTCTCTTCAAACACAGCACGACGTGTCCGATCAGCGCGCGCGCACACCATCAAATGTCGAAGTTGCAGGCGGGCGTGGCCGGCCGGATTTCGCTCGTCGTCGTGCAGCGCGCGCGCGAACTGTCGCGCCGCGTGGCCGAGCAGACAGGCATCCGCCACGAATCGCCGCAGGCCATCATCTTGCGCAACGGTCAGGCCGTCTGGTCGGCCTCGCACTTCGACATCACGGCCGAGGCCGTCGAGCAGGCCGTGCGGGAGAACGCATGAAAACTTGTCCGTCGTCCGTGGTCAGTTGTCCGTTGTTTGTGGTTCATAAGCGACGTGCTAAAGATAAACATTCAGCTTCGCAAGCTATAAACAACTGACCACGGACGACGGACAACTGACAATCTTTTTATGAACGAGATGATGCGAAGGCGCGGGCCTGCGATTGAGCCGCACGAGATTGTGCAGGAGGGCGCGACGGGGCTGCGCGTGAAGTGGGGCGACGGACGCGTCTGCGGTTACGGCGCGGCCGCGCTCAGACGCGTCTGCCCGTGCGCGCAGTGCGTCAACGAGATGACGGGACAGCGGATGCTCGATCCGAGCGCAGTCCCCGACGATCTCGCCATCGAAAGCCTCGACCTCGTCGGCCGCTACGCGCTCACCTTCCGCTGGAGCGACGGCCACCAGACGGGCATCTACAGCTTTCGTCTCCTGCGCGAACTGTGCGAACAGAATGAAGGAAGTAGATCGTGAATCGTCAATCGTGAATAGATCAGAACCGGGTTTAACTATTCACGAGTTCACGATTGGCGTTCCTGTGACGATTCACGAATTATGACTGAAGCGAAGAAAATTCTGGTGGCGGAAGACGACGAGGTGGCGCGGCAGTTGCTCTGCATGACGCTGGAGCGGCAGGGCTTCGAAGTGCTGACCGCCGAAGACGGCTTGAAGGCGTATGAACTCGCCTTGAGCCTGCTTCCCGATCTGATCATCACGGATGTTTCCATGCCGGGCGCGGACGGCGCGCACCTCGTCCGGCGCGTGCGCGACACTGAAAAACTCGCGGCGACGCCCATCATCGTCACGACCGGGTTCGGCACCGGCAGCGCGACCTTTACGCTCAACGTGGGCGCGGATGCTTACGAGCCGAAGCCCGTCGATCCGGTGAATTTGGTGCAGACGGTGCGGCGGCTGTTGGCGGAAGGGCGCGGCGGCCACCACCTGCCGCCGGAAGATTTTTAGAACCAGGGGTGCAAGATGCAGGAAGCTATCGGCTGGATCAGTTCGTTGATACTCGTGCTGACCATCGGCAAGCAGGTTTTCAAACAGTGGAAAGAAGGATCGAGCGAAAACGTCTCGAAGTGGTTGTTCATCGGGCAACTGGCCGCGTCGCTCGGCTTCACGATCTACAGTTGGCTGGTCGGCAACTGGGTCTTCGTCGTCACCAACGCGATCATGGTGCTGAACGCGCTGGCCGGTCTCTTCATCGTGCTGCATCACCGGCGGCGCGAACGACGGGAGCAAGGCTCCAAGCCGACCGGCACGGCCGCCGGAGAACTCACGGCCGAACGCACTTGAGTTAGCTTCGCCGAAAGCGGTATGTTTAATTTATGAACGAGAGAGATTTTTTCAACGAGCAACAGGAGGCCAAGCGCGCCACCTACAGTTGCCCGCATTGCCGCGAGCGCGCCGACTACGAGGTGCGCTGGCTCAGGCGCACGAAGAAGAAGGACTTGCCGCGCGGCGCGAGCGAACAGGATCGCGCGCGTTTTCGCAATTCGCGCGACTACATGGTGCGCATCGACGACATGCTCGACTGCCCGCGCTGCCGCCGTCGCTTCGACATCCCGAACGCGCAATCGGTCGTCTTCATCTAGCGCGACCGGCGCACACACGGCGGCCGCGCCCCGCCACCTTCCTTCAATTAAGGAGAACTGAACATGGAAGAGTTGATCAAGCAAGTGACCGAACGCACCGGCATCACCGAAGCGCAGGCGCGCACGGCCGTCGAGACCGTGATGGGCTACATGCGCGACAAACTGCCCGCCTCCGTCTCCGGCATGATTGACGGCGCGGTCGGCGGCGGCGCGGGCGTCGCCGGCGGCATGGCCGACACCGCGCAGAACAT